>NZ_DASRXF010000091.1:0-28531 GCF_035654295.1 Noviherbaspirillum sp.
CGACCGATGAAGAAACACCACGCCGGTTCCGTCGGCCATGACGGCCGACGGCCTACGCAAAAACGACACGGATGAATTTGCAAAACGACTTGACTTCAAACGCATCATAGAAGGGTGGGTAGAGCGAAGCGAAACCCACCAGGCGACTAAAGGTCGGTTTCGCTTCGCCTCACCCACCCTACGGTTCTTAAATCATCACCCGCCGGAATTGCCGCTTTGGATTCCCCACTTCGCCAGCGCTTCATCGTCGGTGACGCGCGCATCCACCCAGCGCGCCCCTTGCGGGGTCACTTCTTTCTTCCAGAACGGCGCCTGCGTCTTCAGGTAATCCATGATGAACTCGCAGGCCTGGAACGCCTCGCCGCGATGGGCCGAGGTCACGGCCACGAGCACGATCTGGTCCAGCGGTTGCAGCGGACCAACGCGGTGGATCACCAGCGCATCGATGATGGACCAGCGCTCATTCGCCTGCGCAACGATGTCTTCCAGCGCCTTTTCGGTCATGCCGGGATAGTGCTCCAGCTCCATCTCGCTGACGCCGGAGCCCTCGTTCATGTCGCGCACCGTGCCGACAAATGCGACGACGGCACCCACCTGGGCCTGCCCGTTGCGCAATGCCGCCACCTCTGCGCCGAGGTCGAAATCCTGGGTCTGGACGCGGATAGCCATGGCGGGACTAGCCTCCTGTGACGGGCGGGAAGAAGGCGATTTCACAGCCTTCGCTGATGCGCGTGCCGGCATCCGTCATCTGCTGGTTGCAGGCCATGCGCAGCGCCCTGCCCTCCGCCAGGGCTTCCGCCCAGACGCCGCCGCGTTCCCGCAGCCAGGCGCGGACATCGCCGACGGTGGCGACCGTGTCCGGCAGGGTGACGGACTCCTGGCTGGTGCCGAGTGCCTCGCGTACGCTGGCAAAGAAGCGGAGTTGGATGTTCATGGTTCAGTAAAGCAGTTCGCTGAAAGAAAGAAAGCGTACGGTATCGCCGGGTGAAATCACATTTCCCGGCGGGTTGTCGATCAGGCCGTCGGCCCAGGTCGTCGAGGTCAGCACCGCGGAGCCCTGGTTGGCGAACAGGTCGAGGCCGCCCGCGGGATTGATGCGGGCGCGCAGGAATTCATTGCGCCGGTCTGCCTTGGGCCAGGAAAAATCGGCGCGCATGGCGAAGGCCCGGGGTGCGACGTCGGCCACGCCCTGCAGGCGCAGGATGAAGGGCCGGACGAACAGCAGGAAGGTCACGAAGCTGGATACGGGATTGCCGGGCAGGCCGATGAAATACGCGCTACCGGCTTCTTCGCGCCGAATCTCGCCGAAGGCGAGCGGTTTGCCGGGCTTGATCGCGATCTGCCACATGTTCAGGCGCCCCTCGGCTTCCACCGCGGGCTTGATGTGGTCCTCTTCGCCGACCGAGACGCCGCCGGAGGTGATGATCAGGTCGTGCCCGGCCGCGGCCTTGCGCAGGGTGTCGCGCGTGGCGTCGAGCGAGTCGGGGACGATGCCGTAATCGGTGATCTCGCAGCCGAGGTTTTCGAGCAGGCCGCGAAGCGTGAAGCGGTTGGAGTTGTAGATGGCGCCGGGCTTGAGCGCTTCGCCGGGCATGGCGAGTTCGTCGCCGGTGAAGAAGACCGCAACGCGCGGACGGCGCACGACCGGCAGGCCGGCCAGGCCGACCGATGCGGCCAGCCCCAGTTCCTGTGCGCGCAGGCGCGTGCCTCTGAAAAGAATGATGCTGCCGGCCCGGATATCCTCGCCGGTGCGGCGGATCCATTCGCCGGTCTTGGGCGCATGGCGCACGATGACGCTGTCGCCGCCGGCTTCGCACTGTTCCTGCATCACCACCGCATCCGCACCCTCCGGGATCATGGCGCCGGTAAAGATACGCGCCGCGGTGCCGGGTTGCAGCGGCTGGCCGACGACACCGGCGGGGATGCGCTGCGACACCCGCAGCTGCGCATTACCGCTCGCGCACTCTTCCGCGCGCACGGCATAACCGTCCATCTGCGTGTTGTCCATCGGCGGGACGTCGAGCTGCGATGTCTGGTCGACGGCCAGCACGCGGCCGTTCGCTTCGAGCGTCGGCAGGACTTCCGTTTCGGCGA
This sequence comes from Noviherbaspirillum sp., assembly GCF_035654295.1. GTDB lineage: Bacteria > Pseudomonadota > Gammaproteobacteria > Burkholderiales > Burkholderiaceae_D > Noviherbaspirillum. The sequence goes on from NZ_DASRXF010000091.1 coordinate 2,095, forward strand.
TCGGCCGGACGGCCGAGAGCAGGATATCGAGTGCTTCCGGCGCACTCAACATGGGTTTCTTTTCAGTCATGCTCAACCGGTGCCTCGAAAAAGGGATCGGGTTACAGACCAGTATGCTTCGCGATGAATGCCTTCATCTTTTCCACGTCCGCCGGCATCAATTCATAGCGCTGCGGCAGGGACTCGATGTTCTCGAAGCCGGCCGGACGTTCGGCATCATGTCCAAGGGCTTCGCGGATGGTCTCGTTGAACTTGGCCGGCAACGCCGTCTCCAGGACGATCATCGGCACGCCGGGCGAGAGATGCTCGCGGGCCACCTTCACGCCGTCGGCGGTATGCGTATCGATCGTCACGCCGTACTTCGCATGCACGTCGCGGATCGTCGCGACGCGGTCCGCGTGGACCGACTTGCCGGACACGAATCCGTACTGGGCGACCTTGGCGAACTCGTCGCCATCGCTGCCCGGCTTGCCGGACAGGTCGAAGCCGCCGTGCGTCTCCACCTTTCTGAACAGTGCGCGCACACGGTCGGCATCGCGGCCGAGCAGGTCGAAAATGAAGCGCTCGAAGTTGGACGCCTTGCTGATGTCCATGCTCGGGCTGGAGGTGTGATAGGTTTCGGCCGACTTGCGCACGCGATACACGCCGGTGCGGAAGAACTCGTCGAGCACATCGTTTTCATTGGTCGCGACCACGAGCTTGTCGATGGGCAGGCCCATCATGCGGGCAATATGGCCGGCGCAGATATTGCCGAAGTTACCGGACGGCACGGTGAACGAGACCTTCTGTTCGTTGGCCGTCGTCGCGCTGAGGTAGCCGCGGAAGTAGTACACCACCTGCGCGACGACGCGCGCCCAGTTGATCGAGTTGACCGTGCCGATCTTGTGGCGGGCCTTGAACCCCAAGTCGTTGGAGACGGCTTTCACCATGTCCTGGCAGTCGTCGAACACGCCCTGGACGGCGAGGTTGAAAATGTTGGGGTCTTGCAGGCTGAACATCTGCGCGGTCTGGAACGCGCTCATCTTCTTGTGCGGCGACAGCATGAACACGCGGATGCCCTTCTTGCCGCGCATCGCGTACTCGGCCGCGCTGCCGGTATCACCGGAGGTTGCGCCGAAGATATTCAGCTCGGCATGCTCGCGCGCCAGCGCATATTCGAACAGGTTGCCGAGCAGTTGCATCGCCATGTCCTTGAAGGCCAGCGTCGGGCCATTGGACAAGGCTTGCAGGACAAGGCTGGTGCCGTTCGCATTTTCCAGCACACGCAGAGGCGTGATCTGCGAGGCATCCTCACCGGCGCGAACATTGCGGTAGACGTCGGCGGTATAGGTCTTGCGGGCAAGTTCCTTCAGGTCGGCTTCTGGAATGTCCGTCGCGAACTTCTTCAACACTTCCACTGCGAGGTCTGCATAGGACAGCTTGCGCCATGCGTCGAGCTCGGCGCCGCTGACCTTCGGGTACTCGACCGGCAGGTACAAGCCGCCGTCCGGGGCAAGGCCGCCGAGGAGGATTTGGGAGAACGATTGCGCCGGGGATTGACCGCGAGTGGAGACGTATTGCATAAATTCTTGAAAATTTAATAATGAGACCGCTGCGGCGCCTCCGCGGGCGAAGGCGCTGCCAGCCGAATCTTGCATTATAACTGCCGCCCCACTGCGCAGCGGCATTTTCCTTATGCGGCGTGGTGGAGCTTGCGCGCTTCCGGACGGATATTGGCCAGCATGTCATCCACCAGCTCGCCCAGTCCGATCCTTGCCTTCCAGCCCCAGTCGGCGCGCGCATAGGTGTCATCCAGGCTCTGCGGCCAGGAGTCGGCGATCGCCTGCCGGTGGTCGGGACGATATCGGATTTCGAATGCCGGCAGGCGGCTGCGGATGGCCTCGGCCAACTCCCGCGGGTTGAAGCTCAGACCGGCCACGTTGTAGGCGGAGCGGACGCGCACCTCGCCGCCGGGCGCGTCCATCAATTCGATCGTTGCACGGATGGCATCGGGCATGTAGATCATGGGCAGGGTCGTGTCGGCGCCGAGGTAGCACTCGTAGCATTGCCCTTGCGCAGCCGCGTGAAAGATCGCGATCGCATAGTCCGTCGTGCCTCCGCCGGGCGGCGACTTGTGGCTGATGATTCCCGGATAGCGGATGCTGCGTACGTCCACCCCGAATTTGCTGAAATAGTATTCGCACAGGCGCTCGCCCGCCTGCTTGCTGATGCCGTAGATGGTGGTCGGGTCCATCACGGCCAGCTGTGGGGTATCCACTGCGGGCGTGTGCGGTCCGAAGGCGGCAATCGACGATGGCCAGAACACTTTCAGCGGCTTGCCTGCCTGACCGCGTTCGCGGGCGAGTTCGAGGATATTGAGCAAACCGTTCATGTTCAGGGTCCATGCCTTCAGCGGCGCCTGTTCACCGGTGACGGAAAGCAGCGCGGCCAGCTGGTACACCTGCGTGATGGCGTAACGGTCGACAAGCTGCGCGAGGCGGTTGGCGTCGAGCACGTCCAGCGTTTCATAGTTGTCGACGCCGAACCGGCTGCACGGCCCGATATCGGATGCAATGACATTCTCCTTGCCGAAGCGGGCGGTCAATGCATCGACGAGTTCGCTGCCGATCTGGCCGTTGGCGCCGATGACGAGAATACGTTCCATTGTTCTGCTCCTTCAATTCTTCAAAAGACCGAGTTCCTGCCCCGCCTGCCGGAATGCCGCCAGCGCGCGGTCGAGCTGCTCCGTGGAGTGCGCCGCCGAGAGTTGCACGCGCACGCGCGCCTGCCCCATCGGGACGACCGGATAGAAGAATCCCGTGACCAGCACGCCCAGCTCATACAGCCGCTGCGCGAATTTCTGCGCCAGGGGTGCCTCGAACAGCATCACAGGCACCACCGGATGGGTGCCGGGCTTGATCGTGAAACCGAGCTCGCTGATCGCCTTGCGGAAATAGGCGGTATTGGCATGCAGCCTGTCGCGCAGTTCCGTCGAGGAAGACAGGCGCTGCAGTACGGACAGGGAGGCGCCGGCAATCGACGGCGCCAGGGAATTCGAGAACAGGTAGGGACGGGATTTCTGGCGCAGCGTCTGGATCACTTCCTTGCGCGCCGAGGTAAACCCGCCCATCGCACCGCCGAGCGCCTTGCCCAGCGTGCCGGTGATGATGTCGATGCGGCCCATCACGTTGTGATGTTCATGCGTGCCGCGCCCGGTCTTGCCCATGAAGCCGCTCGCATGGCATTCGTCGATCATGACCAGTGCGCCGTACTTGTCGGCGAGGTCGCAGATCTTGTCGAGCTGCGCGATCGTGCCATCCATGGAGAATACGCCGTCGGTCACGATCAGCTTGTGTCGCTTGCCTTGCGCCGCCTGCAACTGCGCTTCGAGGTCGGCCATGTCGTTGTGCTGGTAACGGTAGCGCGCCGCCTTGCACAGGCGGATGCCGTCGATGATGGAAGCATGGTTCAGTGCATCGGAAATGATGGCGTCGTTCTCGTCGAACAAGGGCTCAAAGACCCCGCCGTTGGCATCGAAGGCGGCGGCATACAGGATGGTGTCTTCCATACCCAGGAATTCGGACAGCGCCTGCTCGAGCTGCTTGTGCACGGTCTGCGTGCCGCAGATGAAGCGCACCGACGACAGGCCATAGCCGTATGTCTCCGTCGCCTCGATCGCCGCGCGCACCGTCGCCTCGTCGCCCGACAGGCCAAGATAGTTGTTCGCGCACAGGTTGATCAGCCGCCGGCCGTCGTCGCACACCACTTCAGCGCCCTGGCGTGACGCGATCACGCGCTCGGGCTTGTACAGGCCCTGTTCCCGCAGGTTGTCCAGATTGCATGCCAACCCGGCGTAAAAACTTTCCCTCGCATTCCTGTCGCCCATCGCCTCTCTCCACTTATTCGTTGATGCCGGGCCTGCCCGGCGGTATTCATCTCCGGCGGCATCTGCTACGATGCAATTTCAATATAATTCACCGAATTCACTATTTAGAACATAAGTTCAATATATCGAATATTAAGTAGAGCCGTTGAACTTTGCAAGCATCCTGTTATGAAAAAGATCAATCCGCCGAGTTCCCCGCCGGAAGTGGGAGCCACCCTGCAGAAGCTGCGCCTCAAGCGCGGCTTGACCCTGGACGACCTTTCCCGGGCGGCGGGCGTTTCCAAGTCCATGCTGTCGCAGATCGAGCGGGAAAAAGCCAATCCCACCATTGCGGTCGCGTGGCGGCTGGCCAATGCGCTCGGCATTGGCATCGAGGAATTGTTGTCGAGCGAAAGGCCGGAGCCGGAACCGATCCACGTGCTGGAGCCGCACGAGACACCCACCCTCCCCGGCGCGCATGCCGGCTATGTGCTGCGCATCCTCGGGCCGATGGAGCTTGCGGGAAAGTATGAGTGGTACGAGCTGACGCTTGCGCCGGAGGGCGCGCTGGTCTCCAATCCGCACGATCCCGGAACCACGGAATACCTCACGCTCCTGCACGGCACGGCGGAGGTGGAAGTCGATGGCGTGACGAAAAAACTGAAGGCAGGCGGCACCGCGCGCTACGTGGCGGACCGCAGCCATGCGATCCGGAATGTCGGCAAAACGGAGGCCAAGGCACTGCTCGTCGTGACGCACCGCTGAATCCGGAGCAGAAAAGCAAAACGGCCTGGAGACGTCGCGTCTTCAGGCCGTTTTTTATGGGCTGGGAGGATCAGCTCAATTGTTCGAGGCGGATCTTGGTGACTTCGCCGACCACGGTCGGCAATGCCTCGATTTTCCCGATCGCAGCAACGATGTTCTTTTCCTGCGTCTGGTGCGTCAGCATGATGATGTCGGTGCGGGTTTCGCCTTCGTCCGGCTCCTTCTGCAGCATGGCGTCGATGGAGATCGACGAGTCCGCCAGGATGCGCGTGACGTCAGCCAGCACGCCTGGCTGGTCGGAAACGCGCATGCGCAGGTAGTAGCTGGTGGTGACTTCTGACATCGGCAGGATCGGCGTGTCGACCATCGCGTTCGGCTGGAATGCGAGGTGCGGAACGCGGTGCTCCGGGTCTGCGGTCGCCAGGCGGGTGATGTCGACGAGATCGGCGATCACGGCCGATGCCGTCGGCTCCGAACCTGCGCCCTTGCCGTAGTACAGCGTTGCGCCGACCGCGTCGCCCTGCACCAGCACCGCATTCATCGCGCCTTCGACGTTGGCGATGAGGCGCTTGGCCGGGATCAGCGTCGGATGGACGCGCAGTTCGATGCCGCCAGCGGTCCGCCTGGCGATACCCAGCAGTTTGATGCGGTAGCCGAGCTGTTCCGCATAACGGATGTCGGTCGCCTGCAGCTTGGTGATGCCTTCCACGTGCGCCTTGTCGAACTGGACGGGAATGCCGAAGGCAATCGCCGACATGATGGTCGCCTTGTGCGCGGCATCGACGCCCTCGATGTCGAAGGTGGGATCGGCTTCCGCGTAGCCGAGCCGTTGCGCTTCCTTCAGCACGACGTCGAAGTCGAGGCCCTTGTCGCGCATCTCGGACAGGATGAAGTTGGTGGTGCCGTTGATGATGCCGGCGATCCACTGGATACGGTTCGCAGTCAGGCCTTCGCGCAGCGCCTTGATGATCGGGATGCCGCCGGCAACCGCGGCTTCGAACGCGACCATCACGCCCTTGTCCTGCGCCGCCTTGAAGATTTCATTGCCGTGCGTGGCGAGCAGGGCCTTGTTGGCGGTGACCACATGTTTGCCGTTGGCGATCGCCTTCATCACCAGTTCCTTGGCGATGCCGTAGCCGCCGATCAGCTCGATGACGATATCGATTTCGGGATTATCCACCACCAGGTTGGCATCGCTGACGACTTCGCACTCGCCGTTGGTCAGTTCCTTGGCGCGCGCGGTGTTCAGATCAGCCACCATGGCAATCTCGATTCGGCGGCCGGCACGGCGCGTAATCTCTTCCTGGTTACGCTTCAGAACGTTGAATGTGCCGGAACCGACGGTACCGATGCCTAACAAGCCTACTTTGATGGGTTTCATAGTCTTCAAAAATATAACGCTGCGGGAGTCCGGCAAGCGCCGGAACACGGAGGTACTTCAATGGTGAAACTTACGCCGCGATCGCGTGGCGCTTGCGATAACCTTCGAGGAAACGCGCGATGCGTCCGATGGCTTCCGTCAAGTCGTCCGAGTTCGGCAGGAACACGACGCGGAAGTGGTCCGGCGCAATCCAGTTGAAGCCGGTCCCCTGCACGATCAGGACGCGCTCTTCCGCCAGCAGTTCGTAGGCGAACTGCTGGTCATCCTTGATCGGATAAATCTTCGGGTCGAGCTTGGGGAACATGTAGAGCGCGGACTTCGGCTTGACGCAGCTCACGCCGGGAATGTCCGACAGGAGCTTGTGCGCCAGGTCACGCTGCTTGAGCAGCCGCCCGCCGGGGCCGACGAGGTCGTCGATGCTCTGATACCCGCCCAGCGCCGTCTGGATCGCATACTGTCCCGGCGCGTTCGCGCACAGGCGCATCGAAGCGAGCATGTTCAGCCCTTCGATGTAATCCTTCGCCGGCTTCTTGTCGCCCGACACCACCATCCAGCCCGAGCGGTAGCCGCACGAGCGGTAATTCTTCGACAGGCCGTTCAGGGTGATGAACAGCACGTCTTCAGCCAGCGATGCGATCGAGGTGTGCTTCTCGCCGTCGTACAGCGTCTTGTCGTAGATCTCGTCGGCAAAGACGATCAAATGATGCTGGCGTGCCACTTCCACGATCTGCTGCAGCAGCTCGACCGGGTACAGCGCGCCGGTGGGATTGTTCGGGTTGATGACGACGATGGCCTTGGTGTTCGGCGTGATCCTCTTCTTGATGTCGTCGATATCCGGCAACCAGCCGGACTCTTCGTCGCATACATAGTGAACCGGCTTCCCGCCGGATAGGCTGACTGCCGCCGTCCAGAGCGGATAGTCCGGTGCCGGCACCAGCACTTCGTCGCCGGTGTTGAGCAGTGCGTTCATGCCCATGACGATCAGTTCGGAGGCGCCGTTGCCGATGTAGATGTCCTCGATGGTCACGCCGGAAATCTTCTTTTCCTGCGTGTAATGCATGATCGCCTTGCGCGGTGCGAACATGCCCTTGGAATCCGTATAGCCGGCCGCATTTGGCATGTTACGGATCATGTCCTGCACGATCTCGTCGGGCGCATCGAAACCGAATACGGCGAGGTTGCCGATGTTCAGCTTGATGATCTTGTGGCCCTCGTCCTCCATCTGCTTCGCCTTCTCGAGGACGGGTCCGCGGATGTCGTAGCAGACGTCTGCCAGCTTCTTGGATTTCTGAATCGGTCGCACTGAAGCAATCCCTTGTAGTAAAAGCAAAAGTTGGGATGCAATGGTGCACCGCCAAAAATACCCATTTTGCCGAAAGCAAGTAGTTTTATCAATGCGGGCCGGGGAGTTTTAGCTCGGAAAACGCTACAATGCCCCATCTTTTTCCTCTAATTGTCGGAAATTCACGCCCATCGGCGTGTCTATTGCGTCATGAAGCTCCACACCACTTCCACACAGCATTACCAGACTGTCACCGGCTATGACGAGACCGGGGTCGAAATCAACGCGGTCCGGTTTTCGTACAGCCTGCTCGTCCAACCCGAAGCGGCGCCGGTTGCATGGCCGCCGCGCTCCTTCGACGAACTGACGGCGGAACACTTTGCGCAAATCGGCGCCGTATCGCCGGACGTCGTCATCCTCGGCACCGGCGCCAGACAGCGTTTCGTGCACCCGCGCCTGGTCACCGCGCTGACTGCACGGCACATCGGCGTCGAGTGCATGGACAGCCAGGCTGCCTGCCGCACCTACAACATCCTGATGGCGGAAGGCCGGAAGGTCGTGCTCGCACTGATCTTCGAAGGACCGCCAGCTGGCGCCTGAAGCCGCGATCAAGGTTCCCAAGCAGATGAACATTCGCTAACATCGCGGATGCGCCGCACAATGCCGCGGACGAAACAACAATAACCTCGCCACAAGCGACAACCCATATGGACCAGGAGAAGAGCGTGGCCGAAAGCCCATCTGCATTGAATTTGATCGTTCCCGAGTTTTCCGCTGCGATGACCGGCAACCAGACCTTCAGGTTGTCCGACTACAAGGGGAAGACGATCGTCCTGTACTTCTACCCGAAAGACAACACGCCGGGCTGCACCACCGAAGGGATGCAGTTCCGCGATCTGCATCCGCAGTTCCAGGCTGCAAATGCCGAGATCTTCGGCGTAAGCCGCGACAGCATCCGCTCCCACGAAGGCTTCAAGGCCAAGTTGGAAATGCCCTTCGAACTGATCTCGGACCCGGATGAAACCCTGTGCGTCATGTTCAATGTGATGAAAATGAAAAACATGTACGGCAAGCAGGTGCGCGGTGTTGAACGCAGTACATTTATCATTGACGGCACCGGGAAATTGGTGAAAGAATGGCGTGGAGTAAAGGTACCTGGGCACGTAGATGAAGTGCTCGAGTTCGTGAAGGCTCTCGCGTAACACCCTGAACCCATTGAATTTGAAAGAATTTCCTTACCGAAGGCCGTTTGTGGAAGAGGCGCCGAGCCTCCCCCTCAAACGGCCTTTTTGCTTCTGCAATTCCCTCCCCCTCCCCGTTGTCCAACCTTCCAACCTCTGTTTGCACCCCGCGCGTAGTCCATTCAACACATTTCTAGATTGAGGTACTGATGCCACTGCCCAAATTGCCGACCAAGCCAGCAACAATGCTCTCAACCCAAGACTATCCGAAGGTAGAGAAAGGAAAACCGGCAAAACCTGTGATGACCCTCGTAGAAACCGCAGCCCCCGCTGCAGAGGCACCACAGGCACGCGCAAAAACGGAAAAAGCACCGGCGGCACCCGCTGCGAAGCGTAGCGCCAAACCGAAGGCAGTCGAGACCCTGATCAAGTCCAGCGCCAGCCGCATCGGCGACAAGATGGGCGTGACCAAGATGTTCGTGCTGGACACGAACGTGCTGATGCACGATCCGACTTCGCTGTTCCGCTTCGACGAACACGATGTCTACCTGCCGATGATGACGCTGGAGGAACTGGACAACCACAAGAAGGGCATGTCCGAAGTGGCGCGCAACGCACGCCAGGTATCGCGCTCGCTCGACGCGCTCGTTGCCGGCATCGAGGAACACGCGATCGAGGAAGGCATTCCGCTTTCAAAGCTGGGCAACAAGGATGCCAAGGGCAGGCTGTTCTTCCAGACCAGGCTGGAGATCGGCGAACTTCCCGAAGGCCTGCCGATCGGCAAGGCGGACAACCAGATCCTGGGTGTCGTCCGCGCACTCGAAGTGCAGTACCCCGGCCGCCCCATCGTGCTGGTGTCCAAGGACATCAACATGCGCATCAAGGCCCGCGCGTTGGGCCTGCCGGCGGAAGAGTACTTCAACGACCATGTGCTGGAAGATACCGACCTGCTCTACTCCGGCATCCTCCAGCTGTCCGACGACTTCTGGAACAAGCATGCAAAGGGCATGGAGTCCTGGCAGGAAAACAAGCACGGTACCGGTTACACGTTCTACCGCCTGACCGGACCGATGGTGCCCAGCTTCCTGGTCAACCAGTTTGTCTTCATGGAGCCGAGCACCGGCGAGGCGCCGTTCTACGGACAAGTCAAGGAAATCAACGGCAGGACCGCCGTCATCCAGACCCTGCGCGACTACACCCACGGCAAGAACAGCGTCTGGGGCATTACCGCGCGCAACCGGGAGCAGAATTTCGCCCTCAACCTCCTGATGAACCCCGAGTGCGACTTCGTCACCCTGCTCGGCCAGGCGGGCACCGGCAAGACGCTGCTGGCACTTGCGGCCGGACTTGCGCAAGTCCTGGAGACCAAGCTCTACAACGAGATCATCGTCACCCGGGTCACGGTTCCGGTCGGCGAAGACATCGGCTTCCTGCCCGGCACGGAGGAGGAAAAGATGTCGCCGTGGATGGGTGCATTCGACGATAACCTCGAAGTGCTGAACAAGTCGGACAACGACGCCGGCGAATGGGGCCGCGCGGCCACCCAAGACCTGATCCGCTCGCGCATCAAGATCAAGTCGCTCAACTTCATGCGCGGCCGGACCTTCGTCAACAAGTTCCTGATCATCGACGAGGCGCAGAACCTGACGCCAAAGCAGATCAAGACCCTTGTCACGCGCGCGGGCCCGGGCACCAAGATCATCTGCCTCGGCAATATCGCGCAGATCGATACGCCTTACCTGACCGAAGGTTCGAGCGGTCTGACCTACGTCGTCGATCGATTCAAGGGATGGAACCACAGCGGGCACGTCACGCTCGCGCGCGGCGAACGTTCCCGCCTCGCCGACCACGCCAGCGACGTTCTCTGATCGGTCCTCGGCAAATAAAAAAGCCTGCATGGAAATGCAGGCTTTTTTTTGTTGGAGCGCGGATCGCTTACAGAATCTTTGTGCCGATCCACCAGGCGATCGCGGCGACGAAGGCCGAGGCCGGGATCGTGAAAATCCATGCCCAGACGATGTTGCCGGCAACGCCCCAGCGCACGGCGGACATCTTCTTCGCCGAGCCAACCCCGACGATGGCGCCGGTAATCGTATGGGTGGTCGACACCGGGATGCCGAGACCGGTTGCGAGGAACAGCGTGATCGCTCCGCCGGTTTCCGCGCAAAAGCCGCCAACCGGTTTCAGCTTGGTGATCTTCTGCCCCATCGTCTTGACGATGCGCCAGCCGCCGAACAGAGTGCCGAGGCCGATTGCCGCGTAGCAGCTGATGATGACCCAGCTCGGGAGCGGGTCCTTGGACGTCGAATGCCCGGCAGCGATCAGGAGCATCCAGATGATGCCCATCGTCTTTTGCGCGTCATTGCCGCCGTGGCCGAGGCTGTACAGCGATGCAGACACGAGCTGCATGCGACGGAACCACTTGTCCACGCGCCGCGGAGTCGTTCTGACAAACAGCCACGACACGATGACCATCAGGATCGAGCCGAACACGAAGCCGAGCAACGGCGACAGCAGGATGAAGGAAATGGTCTTGATCAGGCCGCCGGAGATCAGCGCGCCGGTGCCCGCCTTGGCGACTGCGGCGCCGACCAGGCCGCCGATCAGCGCGTGCGAGGACGAGGACGGAATGCCGTAATACCAGGTCAGGACGTTCCAGAATATCGCCCCGACAAGCGCACCGAACACGACGTAGTGGTCGACGACAATGGGTTCGATCGTTCCCTTGCCCACCGTGCTCGCGACCTTGAGCTGGAAGAAAAAGATCGCCACCACGTTGAAGAATGCCGCCATCGCCACCGCGTGCTGCGGCTTCAGGACGCCGGTCGATACGACGGTCGCAATCGCATTCGCGGCATCATGAAAACCGTTCATGAAGTCGAAGAGCAACGCCAGCGCGATCAGGAAGGCAAGGGTATAAATGCTAATTTCAAGGGTTTGCATGAGTTCTTGTTTTCGTCTGTTTGGGTAGCCGGCACGTCGCGCCGCGCGGCGGCGGCACTTCAGCACGAAGCGACCGGAAGGAGGGCACCCTGCCCTCCGCAGCCGCGCCCGGGCATGTCACTGCTCAGGCGTTCTCAACAATAATGCCCTCGATGATATTGGCGACATCCTCGCAGCGGTCAGTCACGGTTTCGAGGATTTCGTAGATTGCCTTCAGCTTGATCAGGTTGCGCACGTCCGGCTCGTCGCGGAACAGCTTGGACATGGCGGCGCGCATCACGTGGTCGGCATCGGACTCGAGGCGGTCGATCTCTTCGCAGACCGAAAGGATCTGGCCGGAATTGTCCATGCTGTGCAGCAAGCCGACTGCCGTCTTCACTTTTTCCGTGCAGGCCAGGCACAGCTCGGCCAGCCGCTTCGCTTCCGGCGTGACCGCCTTGATGTCGTACAGGGAGATCGTCTGGCCGGCGTCTTCCAGCAGGTCCAGGATGTCGTCCATGCGAGTGATCAGCTTGTGGATGTCATCACGGTCGAGCGGGGTGATGAACGTCTTGTGCAGCATATCGAGGGTTTCGTAGGTCACCTTGTCGGCCTGCTTTTCGATGCTCTCGATCGCGTGCACGCGGTTCTCCAGGTCATCGAAATTGGTCATCAGCGCGACCATTTCCTTGGCGCCCTTGACGCACAGCTCCCCATGCTGCACGAACAGGTCAAAGAACTTGCCCTCGTTGGGCATCAATCGTCCAAACATATTTGCACTCTCTTAAAGTTGAAGCGTTAATTCGTTTTCAGTTCTTACGTCAACTGCATATCGTCCGTCGCCGGGACGACAGCCTGCCCTTACTCGTTGTCGAAGATCGCGTTGCCGCCGGTGTAATTGTCGAACTTCGTGTACTCGCCCAGGAACGTCAGCCGCACCGCTCCGATCGGGCCGTTACGCTGCTTGCCGATAATGATTTCGGCGGTTCCCTTGTCCGGGGAATCCGGGTTGTAGACCTGGTCGCGGTAGATGAACAGGATCACGTCGGCATCCTGTTCGATAGCGCCGGATTCGCGCAAGTCGGACATCACGGGACGCTTGTTGGGACGCTGTTCGAGCGAGCGGTTCAGCTGAGACAGCGCAATCACGGGACAGTTGAGTTCTTTGGCAATACCCTTCAGGCTTCGCGAAATTTCGGAAATTTCCGTGGCGCGATTTTCCCCGCCGCCGCCATTGCCGGACATGAGCTGCAAGTAGTCGACGATGATCAGGCCAAGGCGTCCGCACTGCCGGGAGAGGCGCCTTGCCCGCGCGCGCAATTCGATCGGACTCAGGGCGGGGGTCTCGTCGATATACAGTTGCGCCTCGTTCATCTTTTGGATGGCGTGGGTCAGACGCGGCCAGTCGTCGTCGTTCAGCTTGCCGACGCGCAGGCGGCTCTGGTCGAGACGGCCGACCGAGCCCAGCATACGCATGGCGAGCTGGGCGCCGCCCATTTCCATCGAAAACACGGCAACCGGAAGGCCGCTGTCGATGGCGACGTTCTCGCCGATGTTCAGCGAAAAAGCGGTCTTGCCCATCGACGGGCGTCCGGCCACGATGATGAGGTCGCCGGGCTGCAGGCCGGAGGTCATGCGATCCAGATCGATGAAGCCCGTCGGCACACCGGTGATGTCGTTCTGGTTGTCGCGGTTGTAGAGCTCATCGATGCGCTCCACCACCTGCGTCAGCAGGGGCTGAATGGCGACCCAGCCCTGGGCGCCGCGGGCGCCCTCTTCGGCGATGGCGAAGATCTTCGATTCGGCCTCGTCGAGCAGCTGCTTGACTTCCTTGCCCTGCGGGTTGAAAGCCTGGCCGGAGATCTCATCGGATACCGTGATGAGCTTGCGGAGCACGCCGCGCTCGCGGACGATTTCAGCGTAGCGGCGGATGTTGGCGGCCGAAGGCGTGTTCTGCGCAAGCGCATTCAGATAGGTCAGGCCGCCGGCCTCTTCCGCCTTGCCGCTCGTGGTCATCGCTTCGTACACGGTGATCACGTCGGCCGGTTTGGAACTGTTGATCAGCTTGACGATGTGCTGAAAGATGATGCGGTGATCGTACCGATAGAAATCGTCTTCGCCGATGAAGTCGGCAATGCGGTCCCACGCAGCGTTATCGAGCAGCAGGCCGCCGAGTACGGATTGCTCCGCTTCAATGGAATGCGGCGGAACGCGGAGGGCTTCAATTTGCGGATCGGCGCGGTTATTCATGGCGCGCATTATACCCGTTTAAGCTTTTGATTTTTGACCAGAATCCGGCGCATACGCGCTTTATTTCTTCGCAAGGAATGCGAGATTTTGGCACTATTGAAACAAATGCGGCAGGCAACAAAAAAGGCCGGGATGTCCCGGCCTTCTTCAATTGCTGCGATCCGTCGATCAGGCTTGCTCGCCGAGCACGGAAACGGTGACATCGACGACGACGTCGGTGTGCAGAGCAACCGAGATCGTGTAGTCGCCAACCGTCTTCAGCGGCCCTTGCGGCATGCGGATCTGCGCCTTTTCAACGGCGAAACCTTGCTTGGTCACGGCTTCGGCGATGTCGGCGTTGGTCACGGAACCGAACAGACGGCCGTCCACACCGGCCTTCTGCGAAATCTGGACGGTCATGCCGTTCAGCTTCTCGCCTTGGCCCTGTGCTGCTGCCAGCTTCTCTGCCGCTGCCTTTTCCAGTTCGGCGCGCTTGGCTTCGAACTCGGCTACGGCCGCATCAGTCGCACGGCGAGCCTTGCGCTGGGGGATCAGGAAGTTGCGAGCGTAACCGTCCTTGACCTTGACCACGTCACCGAGGTTGCCCAGGTTGACGACTTTTTCCAACAGAATGACTTGCATGTTTTTCTCCTATTCTTCGGTCGTCGATCAGGCGTTGTGCAGATCGGTGTACGGCAGCAACGCGAGGTAGCGGGCGCGCTTGATCGCGGTGTCAACCTGGCGCTGGTAGTGCGCCTTGGTGCCGGTCAGGCGGGCCGGCATGATCTTGCCGTTTTCCTGGACGAAGTCCTTCAGGGTGTCGACGTCCTTGTAGTCGACCTGTTCAACACCGGCCGCGGTGAAGCGGCAGAACTTCTTGCGCTTGAACAGCGGGTTCTGCTGCTGGCGCTTTTGCTTGAGCTTGCTCTTGTCGAATTTTTTACCGAATGCCATGGTTGGCTCCTGTATCTAGTGATCTGGTGTAATTGACTCGAAATCCGTAACGTGGAACACGAGGCTTTTGCTGTTGCGGTTCTTGCGCGCCAGGAATCCCGTGAACAGAAACATTTCCCCGAGTGCAGCCTGATTGAACCTTCCGGAAATCTCGCCCGCGGCGACCGCGGCGATTTCCATCTCAACCTGGCGCGGGATGCTTGCTTCCACCTGATCCGACCGATGCTCCAGTCTTGCGGATACGACCGGGATGCCTGCCGGGGTGTAGCGCAATACGTCGCGCTCGGCAATGGCTGCAATCAGGCGAAGCTGGTTCACGCTCCTCGGCTGCTGCAATTACGACGCGGACGCCTCTGCACGTTGCGACTTGGCGGCGTCTTCCTTCTGCACAGCCTTCATCATCGGCGACGGAGTGGTCTCGGCCTTCTTCATCTTCACCGTGAGGTGGCGCAGGACGGCGTCGTTGAACTTGAAGCCGGTTTCGAGTTCGGCCAGGGTCTCGTTGTCGCACTCGATGTTCATGCAGACGTAATGTGCCTTGGCCAGTTTCTGGATCATGTATGCCAGCTGGCGGCGGCCCCAGTCTTCGACACGGTGAACCTTGCCGTTGCGGGCGGTGACGATGCCCTTGTAGCGTTCGATCATCGCGGGCACCTGCTCGCTCTGATCCGGATGGACGATAAATACGATTTCGTAATGACGCATGAATTCTCCTTTTGGACGGATTAAACAATCGCCCACCCCGGCGTCAAGACGGGTGTGGGAAGAGGAAAGCCCACGATGATAACCCGTCCGGCAAGAAAACTCAATGCTTTCAAGATCTTAAGGACGACCTGCCCATCCTCCCGCAAATTCCCGGCAAAATCCGCGCCCCGGGTCGCAAATAAAGCGGGTCAAACCCTTGCAATCGTACAAATCCTGTATAAAAATACAGGCTGTCTATACACACAGGGCTGGATATCCCCAGTCATTCGCGATGATCAAGCTGACCGCCCGCCAGGAACAGATCCTGAACCTGATCAAGGAAGCCATCGAAAACACCGGCTTCCCGCCCACACGCGCCGAGATCGCCGCTGAACTCGGGTTCCGTTCGGCGAATGCAGCGGAAGAGCACTTGCAGGCGCTTGCGCGCAAGGGTGCGATCGAAATTTCACCCGGCACTTCGCGCGGAATCCGCCTCCGCGACATGGGCGGCGACGGTGCCGCGATGCGAGGTGCAGCGCGCCAGATGGCCTTGCCGCATCCCGGCCTGATGCAACTGAGCCTCCCTCTGGTCGGCCGCGTCGCGGCGGGTTCGCCCATCCTTGCGCAGGAACATATTGAAAGCACGTACTCGGTAGACCCGTCCCTGTTCTCGGCAAAGCCGGATTACCTGCTGAAGGTCCGCGGCCTGTCCATGCGCGACGTAGGCATCCTCGACGGTGACCTGCTGGCGGTGAAAAAGGCCGACTCCGCCAAGAATGGCCAGATCGTGGTGGCGCGCATCGGCGACGATGTCACGGTCAAACGCTATAGAAAGACCGACGGCGTCATCGAGCTCCTTCCCGAAAACCCGGACTTCGAGCCGATTGTGGTAGACGGGCGGGAAGACAACTTCGCCCTCGAGGGCCTGGCAGTCGGACTGCTGCGGGCCTGGGGCTGACCGCATCCGGGATTCGGCAACTGCACGCATGAGCGTATCGGTTGCCTGCCCCCAGCCTGTGCAATCAGCGTCGCCCGAGCTTGTCCATGATCTGGCGCGCGATTCCGCGGAGGATATTCACTTCTTCCGTCTCCAGCTGCGTGCGCGAGAAGAGGCGCTTCAGCCGGGGCATCAACTTCTTGGGATTGGCGGGATCAAGAAACTCGATTTCCACCAAGGCCTGCTCGAGGTGTGCATACATTCCTTCGACCTGGTCGAGGCTCGCCATGACGCCCTGGAAGCCCACCGGAGAGGCTGGCACCGACTCCCCCACCGCTGCCATCCGCGCCTCGTAGGCCAACAACTGCACCGCTTGCGCGAGGTTCAGCGACGAGTATGCGGGATTGGCGGGAATATTGATCAGCACGTTGCATTTCTCGATGATCTCGTTCGGCAGCCCATAGCGCTCACTTCCGAAAACCAGCGCCGCATTCAAGCTCTCGTCGGCCGCAAGTTGCGATGCCAGCGCACGCGGCGTCATGACAGGCGGCGAAAATTCCCGCAGCCTGGCACTCAGCGCAGCCGCGAAGTTGCAGCCCTCCAGCGCCTCCTCGATGGAGCCGACAATACGCGCCGACGCGAGTACATCCAGCGCACCGCTGGCGAAGGCAACGGCTTCTTCATGCGTCGCGGCATCGGGATAGCGTGGATTGACCAGCACAAGTTGTGAAAATCCCATTGTTTTCATGGCGCGCGCGGTAGCGCCGATATTCCCGGGATGACTGGTTCCGACCAGCACGAAGCGCATGCGGCCGAAAAGAGAATTACTGATTTGGGGCTGGTTCATTTAAAATAGCGGCATTCTGCGCACTTTGGCCTGGCCGATTGTTGCGCATCGCTCATTAATCTTGAATTCATGTGGTCCCGCGCGGTATGCGACGGTACCGCAATTTTAACGGAACCCCTATGCATCCCATGCTGAATACGGCGGTGAAGGCCGCGCGCCGCGCTGCGTCGATCATCAACCGCGCTTCATTCGACATCGACCGAGTGAAGGTCTCCACGAAGAGCCAGAACGATTTCGTCACCGAAGTCGACCAGGCCGCCGAGCAGGCGATCATCGAAGTCCTCCGGACCGCATACCCCGACCACGGGATCCTCGCCGAAGAATCCGGCAATTCCCCCAACCTGACCGCAGAAACCGAAAACGTCTGGATCATCGATCCACTGGACGGCACGACCAATTTCATCCATGGCTTTCCGCAGTACTGCGTCTCGATCGCCCTGCAACAGAAAGGCCAGATCACGCAGGCCGTGGTGTACGACCCGACCCGCAACGACCTCTTCACCGCGACCAAGGGCGCCGGCGCCTACCTGAACGAGAAGCGCATCCGCGTGAGCCGCCGCGACAAGATGGCCGAAGCGCTCATCGGCACCGGCTTCCCGTTCCGCGGCACGGACAGCCTGGACGAATACATGAAGATGTTCAAGGTCATGACCGAGAAATGCGCCGGCCTGCGCCGACCCGGCGCGGCCGCACTCGACCTCGCCTATGTCGCAGCCGGCCGCCTCGACGGCTTTTTCGAGAAGGGACTGCAACCCTGGGATGCGGCAGCCGGTTCCCTGCTCGTGTCGGAGGCCGGCGGCATCGTTGCGGACTTCAAGGGCGAGTCCGATTATCTGTACAAGGGCAAGGTCATCGCCGGCACGCCGAAGATCTTTGCACAGATGGTGAACCTGCTGTCGCCGTACGCCTGATCCATCCAGCTCCATCGCTCAATCCAGGGCGCCACAACAAGCTGCCCTGCCATCCTCTCTTGCCGGTCCGGCACACATGCCGGGCCGCAGGACAACAATAGAGTACACATGTCTTTTACCGAACTCGGACTATCCGATGAAATCGTCCGCGCCGTCGCCGAACAGGGCTACAGCGCGCCTACCCCAATCCAGTCACAGGCAATTCCGGCCGTGCTGCAAGGCGGCGACCTCCTCGCCGGCGCGCAGACCGGCACCGGAAAAACCGCCGGCTTCACGCTCCCCATCCTCCAGCGACTGAAAGGCGGAAAGCCTGCCGCGAAAGGCACGATCCGCGCGCTGATACTGACTCCCACCCGCGAACTCGCGGCACAAGTGGAAGAGAGCGTGCGCGTCTACGGCAAGTACCTGAAGCTGCGTTCGGCCGTGATCTTCGGCGGCGTCGGCATCAATCCCCAGATCGACCAGCTTCGCAAGGGCGTCGACATCCTCGTCGCTACGCCGGGCCGCCTGCTGGACCACGTGCAGCAAGGCACCGCCAATCTGTCCCAGATCGAGATCCTGGTCCTCGATGAAGCAGACCGCATGCTCGACATGGGCTTCATCCGCGACATTCGCCGCATCCTTGCGCTGCTTCCGCCGCGGCGCCAGAACCTGCTGTTCTCCGCCACCTTCTCCGACGAGATCAAGGAACTTGCCGACGGCCTGCTGAACTCGCCGGCGATGATCGAGGTTGCGCGCCGCAATTCGACTGCCGAGATGATCGCGCAGAAGATCCACCCGGTGGACCGCAACCGCAAGCATCAGCTGTTGAGCCACCTGGTCAAGACGCGCAACTGGACGCAGGTCCTGGTGTTTACCCGCACCAAGCACGGCGCCAACAAGCTGGTCGAGCAGCTCGGCAAGGAAGACATCAGCGCACTGGCAATCCACGGCAACAAGAGCCAGTCCGCGCGCACGCGCGCGCTGGCTGAGTTCAAGGATGGCACGCTGCAGGTCCTGGTTGCGACCGACATCGCAGCGCGCGGCATCGACATCGACCAGTTGCCCCACGTCGTGAACTACGACCTGCCGAACGTGCCCGAAGACTACGTGCACCGTATCGGCCGCACCGGCCGTGCCGGCGCCAGCGGCGAAGCCGTGTCCCTGGTCTGCGTGGATGAGCACGACATGCTCAAGGGGATCGAAAAGCTGATCAAACGCAGCCTGCCGCGGGAAGTCATCCCCGGCTTCGAACCCGATCCGAACGCAGTGCCGCAGCCGATCCAGCTGCGCAGCGGGAATGGCGGCGGAGGCCGCCAGCGTGCTCCACAACGCGCGCCCGGCAAGTCCGCCAAGCCCGTCAAGCCGGAAACTACCGCGGCTCGCCCGGCTCCGGCCGGGAAGCCGGCGCAGCCGAAGCGTCCCGCCGCCAAGCTCCTCGGCGGCGGCAAGACAGCGTCGAACCGCAATCGCGGTAGCCAGTAACGCTGCATCCCCTATCGACGCGGCAAAGCGGATTTGCTGCGTCGATCCCCCGTCCTTTCAGTCCCATTCCCCATTAAAATGTCGGATTGCGCCCGAGGCGCATGCATGGCACAAGAAAGACTGGAATGGCATTGAAACCTGCACTGAAACCGGATAACGATACACCGCCGCCCGGGCTGGACTCCCTGCTCGAAAAGCACACTCCCATGATGCAGCAATACCTGCGCATCAAGGCCAACTATCCGGACATGCTGGTGTTCTACCGCATGGGCGATTTCTACGAGCTGTTCTTCGATGATGCCGAAAAGTCGGCTCGCCTGCTCGGCATCACTCTCACCCAACGCGGCGCATCGAACGGCAATCCGATCAAGATGGCCGGCGTGCCCTTCCATTCCGTCGAGCAGTATCTCGGCAAGCTGGTCAAGCTGGGCGAGTCGGTGGCGATCTGCGAACAGATCGGCGATCCGGCGACCAGCAAGGGCCCGGTGGAACGCAAGGTGGTGCGCGTGATCACACCCGGCACACTGACTGACGCCGACCTGCTGCCTGAAAAATCCGAACGCCCGCTACTCGCGCTGCACGTCGTCACGCAGCGCAAGACCACGATCGCAGGCCTCGCCTGGCTGTCGATGGCAAGCGGCGCGCTGCGCTTGATGGAATTCAGCGCCGACGCGCGAACCTTCGATGCGCGCCTGAAACAAGAACTGGAACGGATCGCACCGGCCGAAATCCTCGTGACCGACAGCACGGAATCGCTGACGCAGAATGGGACGGCGGGAAAGTTCACCAGCGTGCCCGACTGGCACTTCGACATCAACGCCGGGCAGAAGTCTCTGCTCGATCAGCTGGCCGTCGCGACGTTAAGCGGCTTCGGCGCCGACGGCTTGAGCGCCGCAGTCGGCGCCGCCGGCGCGTTGCTGCGCTATGCGCAGTCCACGCAGGGGCGCGGGCTGCAGCATGTGCGCATGCTGACGGTCGAGTCGGAAAATGAATTCATCGGTCTGGATGCCGCCACGCGCCGCAACCTCGAACTGACCGAAACCCTGCGCGGGCAGGAAGGCAACGCATCCGCCCCCACCCTTTTCTCCCAGCTCGACCACTGCCGCACCGCGATGGGTTCGCGCCTGCTGCGCCACTGGCTGCATCACGCGCGCCGCGACCAGGAAATCGCCCGCGCACGGCATGCGGCGCTCAACGCGCTCATGCGCGCGGATGCCTCGTCCGGCCTGTCGGCAACCCTTGCCGCCGTGCCGGATATCGAGCGCATCACCACGCGCATCGCCCTGCTTTCGGCCAGGCCGCGCGACCTCGCCGGACTGCGCGGCGGTCTGCAGCAACTTCCCTCGCTGCGCGCTTACGTAGCGATGTGCAACAAGGATTCGGATGCGCCCCTGCTGCGCTCCATCCATGACGCGCTGGCCACGCCCGGCGAATGCCTCGAACTGCTGGAGCGCGGCATTGCGCTGGAACCGGCGGCGATGGTGCGCGACGGCGGCGTGATCGCACGCGGCTTCGATGCGGAACTCGATGAACTCCGCGCGCTGTCCGAAAACGCCGGTCAGTTCCTGGTCGAACTGGAGACGCGGGAACGCGCGCGCACCGGCATCGCCAACCTGCGCGTCGAGTACAACAAGGTGCACGGCTTCTACATCGAAGTCACGCACGGCCAGACGGACAAGGTGCCCGAAGACTATCGCCGCCGCCAGACGCTGAAGAACGCGGAGCGTTACATTACCCCTGAGCTGAAGGCCTTCGAGGACAAGGCGCTTTCCGCGCAGGAGCGCGCGCTCGCAAGGGAAAAGCATCTCTACGAAAAGCTGCTGAACGAGCTCGCGCCGCACATCGGCCTGCTGCAGTCGATCGCACACGCGCTTGCACAGCTCGACGTGCTCGTGGCGCTGGCCGACCACGCGCTGCGCAACAACTGGTGCGCGCCGCATCTCGTGCCGGAACCGACCATCCAGATCGAACAAGGCCGCCATCCTGTCGTCGAGAACCAGATCGAGCGTTTCATCGCCAATGACTGCAACCTCAACAGCGAACGGAAGCTCCTCCTCATCACCGGCCCCAACATGGGCGGCAAGTCCACCTACATGCGCCAGGTGGCCCTGATCACGCTGCTTGCCTATGTCGGCAGCTTCGTCCCGGCCTCCAGCGCCGTCATCGGGCCGATCGACCGGATTTTCACGCGCATCGGCGCCGCCGACGACCTCGCCGGCGGGCGTTCGACCTTCATGGTGGAGATGACGGAATCCGCGGCGATCCTGAACGGTGCGAGCGAACACAGCCTGGTACTGATGGACGAGGTCGGCCGCGGGACATCGACCTTCGACGGCCTCGCGTTGGCGTGGGCGATCGCGCGCCACCTGATCGAAACGACTCGCAGCTTCACCCTGTTCGCGACGCACTACTTCGAACTGACGCAACTGCCGGAAACGCATCCGACTGCAGCCAATGTTCACCTGTCTGCGGTCGAGCACAAGGACAGCATCGTCTTCCTCCATGCGGTGCAGGCGGGGCCGGCCTCGCAAAGCTACGGCCTGCAGGTGGCGCAGCTTGCGGGCGTGCCGCAGGCGGTGATCAAGGCGGCGCGCAAACATCTTGCCGCGCTCGAAGCGCAATCCGTCCAGCCGACGCCGCAGTTCGACCTCTTTGCCGCCCCGGCGGCCATTCCTGATGACCCGGATGAGGAAAGCCCGGATGCCTCCATGGCGACCGCGCTTGTCGAGGAACTTGCCGGGATCGATCCCGACGCCCTGTCGCCGCGCGAAGCGCTCGATGCCCTCTACCGCCTCAAGGCGCTGGTCGACAAGCAATGAATCGCATTGTGCTGCCTCTGCTGGCCCTGTGCCTGGCGGCGCTCCTGCCGGGCTCCGCGCACGCGGATTCCGATGCCTTCAGCTTTTCCGTCATCGCGCCGCCGCGTACCGCCGGCGACGAGGACAGGGCAATGCAGGCATCCATCGAAGAGACGGATGGGGATAATCTCGCCTTTGTGGTCACGCTAGGAATCAAACCGGCAAACGAGCCGTGCACGGACAAGGTGTATCTGCGGCAGAAATCCTTGCTGGACAGTGCAAGGAACGGCTTGATCGTGTCCCTCGCCGCGAGCGACTGGGCGCGGTGCCAGGCGGAATCCCCCAGATCGTCAGGATTCGGACGTCTGGCGCGGCTGCGCGACCTGTTGTTCGCCGACGATTTCACGCTCGGCGCGAGCCGCCTCCCCGTTACCCGGCAATCCTTGATCGCCAAGTTCCGCAACTTTCCGGAGAATGCGCGCTGGGAAGTCGGCGGCGTCATGTTCGCCACTATCAACCTCCCGTCCAATAACAATAACTACCTTGTCGACGCGGGAAGAAACAGCGAGTTCGAGGACAGACTGGTCGCCAACCGGGACTGGCTGAATCGTGTCTTTACCTTCGCTCAGCGGGAAAAAGCTGCCGGCGTCGTGCTGTTCAGCGACAGCAATCCGCTGGCGGCTGCGCGGCCAGGGCAGCGCGACGGCTTCGCAGAAACCAGGAGGCTGCTTGTCGGCCTTGCCGGGAAATTCCCGGGAAAAATCCTCGTGGTCCATGGAACAGCCGCGGGGGCAACGCGGTCCGGAGTCATTTCATGGCGAGGAAACGTCGGAGAGCTCGCCGTTGCGCCGGGCTGGACGAAGGTCAAGGCGGACACCCGGCAAAGCCGGCTGTTCGCAGTCGAAGCACGTGCGGCGCGCGAGCCGGAAGGTCAACGCTAGCGCGGATGTGCATGCCCGCGCCAGCGTCTCTATGTAGTTCTGACCGGTGTTTGTAATACCTTCACGGAACGGTCAGTGCAGCGGGTAGCTGCGGAAATGATCGCCGTCCTCGCCCTCGGTGCCGTCCTGCTGGTGATGATGGTGATGGCCGTCCGCGCCGTGCACGTGCTGGTGCGCCACCTCTTCGTCGGTTGCGGTCCGGACCCCGGCGACATTGAGCGTGAATCGCAGGGCCATGCCGGCCAACGGATGGTTGCCGTCCAGGACCACCTGGTCATCCGCGATGTCGGTCACCGTGAAGATGATGGAATCGTCGGCGCCTTCGGCATCGTCCGGCGTGCCTTCGAACTGCATGCCGATCTCGACCGGCTCCGGCAGGCGGTTGCGCGGTTCGATCTTGATCAGGTTCGGATCGTATTCGCCGAACGCATCGTCCGGCTCGACCTGGATCGTGGTCTCGAACCCGACATCCCTGCCCTCGAGCGCCTCCTCGATCTTCGGCAACGTATTCTCATAGCCGCCATGCAGGTACACCATCGGATCGCGGCTTTCTTCGATCAGATTGCCTTGCGCGTCCGAAAGCTTGTAGTGGACTGTCACCACTGTATTCTTGGCGATCTTCATGAGCCGTCCTTTCGTGTCAACATTTCAGGATTATACTCGCCCCTGCCGCCGGACCTTGCGCCGCGACAGATTTTCCGATTACAGTCCCGACGCGCCGCTGGCCAATCAGCAATACGCATGCCCATCCAACGACCATAATGAAAAAGCTCACCCTCCTCGGCGGTCTCACGACCCAGCAATTTCTCCGCGACTACTGGCACAAAAAGCCCCTCCTCATCCGCCAGGCCATACCGCAGTTCAAGCCTCTGCTCACGCGGGAAGAACTTGCCGCAATGGCTGCGCGCGACGATGTGGAATCGCGCCTCGTCACACACTTCGGCGCGCGCTGGCAACTGAAGAAAGGTCCCTTCGACCAATTGCCCCCTTTCAGCAAGAAGGCATGGACGACATTGATCCAGGGCGTCAACCTTCACCACGACGGCGCCGATGCGTTGATGCAGCAATTCCGGTTCCTGCCCGATGCGCGGCTGGACGACCTGATGATCAGCTATGCGACAGACACCGGTGGTGTCGGTCCCCATTTCGATGCCTACGATGTGTTCCTTCTGCAGGCACATGGAAAGCGTTTGTGGCGGATCGGACCGCAGACGGACATGACGCTGGTCGAAGGCCTTCCCGTCAAGATCCTGAAAAACTTCAAGCCCGAGCAGGAAATGGTGCTTGAGCCCGGCGACATGCTCTACCTGCCGCCCCACTATGCCCACGACGGCATCGCCGTCGGCGAGTGCATGACCTACTCGATCGGATTCCGCACGCCTTCCTTCCAGGAACTCGGCGAAGGCTTCCTCCAATACCTGACCGAAAGCGTCGAACTCGACGGCCACTACGCGGACCCCGACCTTGCGCCGACCTCGAAACCAGCGGAAATCGGCAGCGACATGATCACCCGTGTCGCCACTGCGATTCGCAAGATCCGGTTCGCCGACGACGACATCGCCATCTTCCTCGGCGAATACCTGTCGGAACCCAAGCCCAGCGTCTTCTTCGATGCTCCCGTCCGTTCCACATCCCTGCCCCGCTTCCTCGAGCGGGCAGAAAAGCGCGGAGTGAAACTGGCACGAAAGACACGGATGCTGTATCGGGGAAGACATGTGTTCATCAACGGCGATTCTTTCGTCGCCGCAAGCGCGGACCGTCGTGCACTGGTCAAGCTGGCGGACAGGCGCGGGCTTGACCCCGAGGATATCAAGGCGGCAAGCGAGGACGTGCGGGAAGCCTTGCATGCATGGCACGAAGACGGCTGGATCGTCCTTCAGTAAACGGCATCAAGCGGGATGTTGCTTTTGCTTACAAATTCCTTACGGAAAAGAAAAGCGCTGCCGACTCGATGAAAAAAAACCCGCTATAATTGTCGATTAGGAAGTTTTCGACGTACCGCAATGCAACACGATACGGGGTCGAAGACGCCTAAAGAGCGATAATTACCGGTAATTATTCATCGCATAATTTTTTATAATAAATTTGTAAAGGGAAACCATGAAAAAGACTCTGTTGATCGCATCCCTGCTGGCTGTTGCTCTGGCTGCCTGCGGCAAGAAGGAAGAAGCTGCTGCTCCGGCACCGGCTGCTGCTCCGGCTGCTTCCGCACCGGCTGACGCTGCTGCTGCTCCGGCTGCTTCCGCACCGGCTGCTGCCGCTGCTGCTCCGGCTGCTGCTGCTCCGGCTGACGCTGCTGCTGCTCCGGCCGCTGCTGCTCCGGCTGCTTCCGCACCGGCTGACGCTGCTGCTCCGGCTGCTGCTGCTCCGGCTGCATCCAAGTAATCTCCGATTACTGCACAAAAAAGCCGACCATCCGGTCGGCTTTTTTTATTGCCTCATCGCTGCTCGCAGCCCCCTATTCCTGCAGCGTGATCCAGTCAAATCCCTCTTCCTGGCACGCGATCATCACCTCGATCCCGCTTCCGGCCGTGACGCCGAGCAGCGCCTGCCGCGCAAGCTCCGGCGTGTTGTTCTGCTGGCTCAAATGCGCCCCCACCACCATCCTTAGCCGCGACTTGTCCAGCGCAGCAAGTATCTCCGCCGTCGTATCGTTGGACAGATGACCGAAAGCCCCGCCGATGCGCTGCTTCAGCGAGTACGGATAGGACGAGTTGACCAGCATCTGCCGGTCATGATTGCACTCCAGCACCAGCGCGTCGCAACCACCGAGCGCAGCGACCAGATGCGGCGTGGATTGACCGGCATCCGTCAGCACGCCGAGACGGTATCGGCCGTCGTTCGCCACATACTGGACCGGCTCGCGCGCGTCATGTGGCACCGTGTAAGGAATGAGTTCGAGATCCCGGATGGCGAGCCGGTCGCCGTCGCGGCAGAAATGCACGATGACGCCGTCGCATTGCTTCTGGACAGCCTGATAGGTGCCAAAGCTCAGCCAGACGGGAATGCGATGTCTGCGGGCAAACTTGAAGACGCCGCCCACGTGATCCTGGTGTTCATGGGTGACGACGATGCCGGCAAGGTCCGAGGGCGCCAGGCCCTTGGACTGCAGGCGGCGCTCGGTTTCGCGGATGGGGAATCCGCAATCCAGCATGACGGTGGTGCTTGTCGTGCCGGATGCGGAAGAAATCAGAAGCGCGTTTCCTTCACTGCCGCTTCCAAGGCTTGCAAATTTCAATACGTGACTTACTTGAGTTGCTCGTTCAGGAGCGACAGGATCCTGTCCGCGGTCTGCGA
>NZ_DASRXF010000092.1:0-27269 GCF_035654295.1 Noviherbaspirillum sp.
GCACAGGCACCGGACTCACCGGCACAGGCACCGGACTCACCGGCACAGGCACCGGACTCACCGGCACGGGCACCGGAATCACAGGCACCGGACTCACGGGCACGACGGCAACCGGAGCCACCGGCGCCGGCCTGCCCGGAACAGGCACGACCGGCATCGACACCAGCGTCGGCCTTCGCTTCTAGCCGCGCCCGGAAGACGGCCTTACTTTTTCGGCGTCATCCCGCCGGCCGGCGGCACGTTGCCACAATCCGCGGCGAGCCACTTGCCGCTGTTTTCGTGCCGCTGGTTGACCGGCTGTCCGTGCATGATGCCTTTGAAGTCATAGGTGGAACTGAACGCGGTATCGCCGCTGAAGGTCCCCTTGATCTTGCCCTCGCCCTTCATCTGCGCGCTGTTGCACACGATGTCTGCGCTGTAGCTGCTGCCGCTCTCCTGCATATTCTTCGTCTGGCAGCCCATGTCGTTCTTCTCCATGCCGGGCGGCACCTTGCTCTCGGTCATCTGCTTGGTGATGCAGACCTTGGTGACCATCGCGCCGTCCTGGATCTGGGGAACGTTCATGCCCATCTTGCGCATCTGCTCCATTTGCTCCGGGGGAATCTTCGGCATGTTCTTCATGGCGTCGGATGTCATCTTCATCTCCCACAGGCCGGGTTTCATCTGGCCCGCAGCGAAGGCAGAAGCGGAAAGCATCGATAACAGCAGCAGCGGAATGGCGGACTTGCGCATGAGGTCTCCTGGGCAATGCGGGTTGAACGGGTGCGACGGGCCATTCTAGCAGGGACGGCGGCAGCCCTTGCTGCCGCGCAGTTTGCCCTCCGGGCACTTGTGGTAGCCTTGGCCCACGATTCATAATGCGTCGCCATGTACACGAAATTCTTCCGTCTGGCACAGGCCCCGTTCTCGATTTCGCCCGACCCGCGTTACCTGTTCATGAGCGAGCGGCATCGCGAGGCGCTTGCACACCTGCTGTACGGCGTGGACGCGGGCGGCGGCGTGGTGCTGCTGACCGGCGACATCGGCACCGGCAAGACCACCATCTGCCGTTGCTTCCTCGAACAGGTGCCAGCCAACTGCAACGTCGCTTACATTTTCAATCCGAAGCTGACCGTCGTCGAACTGCTGCAATCGGTGTGCGAGGAATTCCATATCCCGCTCGACAAGCCGGGCACCGGGGTCAAGGACTACATCGATGCGCTCAACCGCTTCCTGCTCGCGGCGCACGCGGACGGACGCAATAACGTACTCGTCATCGACGAGGCGCAGAACCTGTCGGCGGACGTGCTGGAACAGTTGCGCCTGCTGACCAACCTCGAAACGAACGAGCGCAAGCTGCTGCAGATCATCCTGATCGGCCAGCCCGAACTGCGCGACATGCTGGCGCGGCCCGAGCTGGAGCAGCTCGCGCAGCGCGTGATCGCGCATTACCACCTGACCGCGCTGTCGGAAGACGAGACCGCCAGCTACATCCAGCACCGCATGGCGACCGCCGGCCTGACCACCGCCTCGCCCTTCCAGCAGCCGCTGATCAAGCACATCCACCGCCTGAGCGCGGGCATACCGCGCCGTATCAACCTGCTGTGCGACCGGGCGCTGCTCGGCGCGTATGCGAAAGGCACGCATGAAGTCGACCGCGCAACCGTCGAAGAGGCGGCGGCCGAGCTGTTCATCCATCAGCGCGCCGAGCAACCGGCACGGAGGACGTGGCCGGTGTTGGTCTCGCTCGTCATTGTTGCCGCCATTGCCGCCGGCGTGTGGTTCATGATGGATGACGGCACCTGGCTGAAGTCGGTCCATGCGAAGTGGACAGCGCCCGCTCCGGCGCCGGTTGCAAGCGCCCCTGCGGCCGCTCCCGCCGCTCCTGCCGAAGACCGCGCGCCGGAACCCGTGGCAGCGAAACCCGCACCGGAACCGGCCAGGGAAATCCTTTCGGAAAAGACCGGCGCCGCGCGCGCAGGCATGCGTGACGAAGCCGAGGCGCTGCGCCAGCTCGCACAGCGATGGGGCCTGTCCCTCTCTGGCGGCGATCCGTGCGATGACGCGCGCACGCACAACGTCCACTGCCACAGGAGCAACGGCGGCATCGCCGAACTCCGCCAGCTCGACCGCCCGGCGCTGCTCAGGCTCTACGACCAGGCCAACCGTCCCTACTATGCGGTGCTGACCGGGCTCTCGGACAATGTCGCTCGCCTGCGCGCCGGCGATGCGCAGCAGGCAGTGAGCCTGGTCGTGCTGGCCCGGCATTTCCGCGGCGAATTCATCACCTTCTGGCGTGCGCCCGGCGGCTTCGAGGGCGCGGTGGAATCCGGCGACCGCGGCCCGGCCGTCGACTGGTTCGCGTCGGAGCTTGCGAAACTGAACGGCGGCAGCGCACCCGCGCCGGACCAGCCTTTCGCGCAACGGACGCTGAAGCAGGTCAAGCATTTCCAGCAGGCGCACGGCTTGTTCGTGGACGGCGTGATCGGACCGGTCACCGCCATGCATATCAACCGTGCTGCAGGCGTGGACGAGCCGCGCCTGGACGAACGCACATCGGCGGAGTAGCGCATGTCCTACATTCTCGAAGCGCTGAAGAAGGCGGAAGCCGAACGCAACGGCACGGTGCATCGCGCCGCGCCCCTGCTGCCCCCGGTCGGTGCGGCGGCGAAGCATCCGCCCGCGTGGCGGCGCCCGCTGCCCTGGGCTGCGTTTGCGGCGCTATCCATTGCGTTGGCCAGCGCGGCTTGGTTCACGGTGAGAGGGAACGATACGGTCAAGGCTGCGCCCCCGCCTCCGGCGCCGGTGCAGGCGAAGCCGGCGCCCTTGCCTGAAGCCGTGCCGCCCGTGGCGCAGGCTGCGCCGGAAATTCCGGTTGAAAAGCCGAGGGATAAACCGAAGCCGCCGAAAAAGCCGGTCGAGAAAAAGGCAGTCGAGAAAAAACGGTCAGAAGAACCGAAGGTGGCGAAGGCGCCCGAACCGGCCGTCGGCACGTTGCAGGACTTGCCGGAGCAGATCCGGCGCGAAATCCCTGCCATCAACGTCGGCGGTTACATCTACTCCGGCAACAAGGCGGATCGTTCGGTGCTGGTCAATAATCGCCTGCTGCGCGAGGGCGACGAGGCCGCGCCCGGCCTCGTGCTGGAGAGAATGACGCCTTCCGGCATGGTCCTCAATTACCAGGGCTATCGTTACCGTCGCGGGTATAAGTAGTTCAGGCGATCGCCCGCACCCGCCTTTGCATCGGCAGGAAGGCAAGCAGGTTGCCGGCGAGGACGCAGGCCAGTCCGGCGAAGGCCAGCGCGCTCCACTGGTAGCCTTCGAAAACTGTCGAGATGGTCAGCGCCACGACCGGGAACAATACCGTGCAGTAGGCCGCTTTGTCCGGCCCCATGCGGCCCACCAGCAGCAGGTACGCGGTGAACCCGATCACCGATCCGGGAATGGCGAGATAGAACAGCGAGCCGATGTAGCGCGCGCTCGGTTCGATATCGAAGGGCATGCCGAGCGCAAGGCTGGCGATGGTCAGCACACCGGCCCCGATGAACATGGCCCAGGTATTGGTGAGCCAGGGCGTGAGGCCGATCGACTGCATGCGGCTCGACAGCAGGTTCCCGCTGGAGAAGAACAGTGTGCCCAGCAGCGCCAGTGCCAGCCCTTGCAGCATCCCGCCGTCGCTCCAGTGGCCGCGCATCTGCGGCAGGAACAGCATCGCGATCCCCGCCAGCCCGAGCAGGGCGCCGATGATGACCTGCGGCTGCATCGCCCGGCCGAGGAAAATCCGGCCGTTGATGGCGTTCCACAGCGGCGCGGTGGAGAACACCACCGCCACCAGTCCGCTGGGCACCCACTGGCTGGCGTAGTAGAAGCAGAGGAAATTGCAGCAGAAGAGTGCCACACCCTGCGCAAGCAGATAGCGCCAGGCGCGCGACGGCGGCATCACCGGCTTGCGCATGGCGGCCAGTAACAGCAGCAGGACCGCGGCGGCGATCCAGAAACGGTAGGCGATGGATACCGGCGCCGGCACGACGCCGAGCTGCCATTTGATGGCGATCCAGGTGGAGCCCCAGATGAGGACGGTGAGGAGGTAAAGGAATGCGTTCATGGCGCCATGATGGCGCATGGGCTTCCGGATGACTTGTTTGGAATTGCGCGATTGCGCCGGACTTGTCTGTTCTTGCGCATTTTTCGGCCGCTGCAACGGCCCTCCGGCGCGTCCGCACGGGAAATGATAAAGTGAAACCGGTTTTTTCCCTGTCTGCAAGCATGGCCGACCGCCCCCTACTCTACGCTCCCGATCCGCCGCCCACGCGCATCACGCACGCGGTGTTCAATACGCTGCGCGCGACCAACGCGGAGCTGGAGCGTTTCGCCTGGCTCGGCGACGAGCTCGCGGTAGCGATCTGGCACCGCCAGACGGAGGAGGAAGAGACGGCCTACATCCGCCCCGGCCACCATACGCTCTCGTATTACCTCGGCGGCGGTTATCGCACCGAGCGCAACGAGCTGCCCGGGATGTACGGCAGCCCCGGCCGGCTGTGCACCCTGCCCGACGACCACGAGTCGCGCTGGGTGGTGCGCGACCGGCTGCGTTTCCTGCATGTCTATTTCCTGCCCGAGCACTTCACCCGCCGCGCCGTGCAGGAGCTCGACCGCGAGCCGCGCGAACTGACGCTGGCGGACCGCACCTACTTCGA
The DNA here is from genome assembly GCF_035654295.1 of Noviherbaspirillum sp. GTDB lineage: Bacteria > Pseudomonadota > Gammaproteobacteria > Burkholderiales > Burkholderiaceae_D > Noviherbaspirillum. The sequence continues at coordinate 4,677 of NZ_DASRXF010000092.1, forward strand.
ACACGCGCAGATCGCGCGGCTGTGCGCCACGCTCGAACAGATGCCCTGGAACGGGCCGGATGCGCTGTTGCGCGCGAATGAAACGGTGCACGAGACGCTCAGCCACCTGTTGCGCTCGCAGGCCGCGCCACGGCGCGACGCGAATATGAAAGGCGGTGTGTCACCGGCCGTGCGGCGCCGGCTCACCGAGTACATCGAGTCCAGGCTCGACCGCAATATCACACTGGGCATGCTGGCCGAAGCCGCCGGCTTGTCGGAATATCATCTTGCGCGCATGTTCCGCATCTCCTTCGGCACGCCGCCGCATGCGTGGATCGCGGACCGGCGCGTCGAGCGCGCGCGGCAGTTGCTGAAAACTACCGGCCTGCCGCTGCAACAGGTCGCCGATGCCTGCGGCTACGCTGACCTCAGCCATTTCAGCCACCGCTTCCGCGCCGCCGTCGGCGTGTCTCCGCGCACGTACAGGCAGGTTGTCGCGCACTAGCGATGCGCGGGTGGGTTTCGCTGCGCTCTACCCACCCTACCGTCCTTTAATCATCCATGAACGGCTAGATCGCCTGCGCGGGTGCGGGGAAAATATGCCGCGCTTCGCCGCGATGTTCAGCGCCGAGCGCTGTCGCCGCCTCGTCGATGCAGCTCATCACTTCGTCCGGTGCCATGTGATGCACCATGTGCCCCGCGCCTTGCGTGAGGTGGTAAGTGCTGTGCGGCAGTTCCCTGTGCAACTGCTCGGATTGCACGCGGCGATCCACATGCCGGTCGCCATCGCCGGACATGATCACCACCGGCATAGTCAGTTCGTGGTAACGGTGGCGCAGCGCGAACGCAGCCGGGATCATGAGCGCGGCCTCGGCCGCCGTGGCGCGCATCTGCGAGGGACGCAGGTTCATCCACACCGGGAAGCGGGCGTCGAACTTGTGCGGCACTTGCGCCGGTGCAAAGAGGCGTTTCTTCATCATCGGCCAGATCAGGCGCCCGATCAGCGGCGACACGGTGTAGCGCATCAGGTCGCCGATGATGGGGATGGCGGGCGGCGACAGCAGCGGCACATCGAGTCGCGCCGTCGGGTAGTAGTAGCCGGAGATCAGGACCAGGCTTTTCACGTCGTCCGGATAGTCCAGGCCGAGCGCGACCGCCACCAGCGCCCCCCATGAATGTCCGACCACGATGGGCTGCGAAACACCGATCTGCTCCAGTGCGTGATGCAGCAACGTAGCCTGCGCCTGCGGCGTCCATATCGTGGTGCGCGGACGGTCGCTGTAGCCGTAACCCGGGCGATCGAATGCGATCACGCGGTACTTCTGCGCTGCAAGGTCCATCACCCCGCTGATGTCGTAATCCTGGATCATGCTGCCGTCGCCGTGCAGCAACACCACCGGCTGGCCCGTGCCCCGCTCGACATAGTGCAGGCGGATGCCATCGACCTCCACAAACTTTCCGGCGGGCGGATTGTCACTCTCCACTTCGCGCGTGCGCTGGCGCACAACGTAAGCCGCGGCGGCAAGCGCTGCGCCGACGGCAAGCAGGGTGGTGGTATTGCGGCGAGGATAGGCGCGCGCAGGTGTCGATTGCCGCGCGTTACGCCGGATGTCTTCATTGTTCGCGTAATGCATGTTTTCTTCCTCCTGCTGTTGTGTGGAGTTGTTGGAAGCACATGATCCGCGCGAAGTTCAATGTTGTTCCGCGTGCAGCCGCAGCGGAATTGACAGTACATGTATATGCATTTATATTGATCCCATTCGCTGACCAGGCTCCCGCCGTGAAACCACTCAAGCTTCCCTGTTACTGCGGCTCCATCCGCCAGGCCTCGCGCGTCGTGACCCAGATGTACGACAAGGCGCTCAAGCCCTCGGGCGTGAAGATCACGCAATTCGGCATCCTGCGGCTGCTCAAGTACTTTCCCGGGCTGACCACCGGCGAAATGGCCGAAGCGCTGGTCATGGACAGCACGACCCTGACCCGCACGCTGAAGATCATCCAAGACAGCAAGTGGATCGAATCGACGCCCGGCGAGGACCGCCGCGAGCGCCACTGGTCGCTGACCGACGAAGGCCGCGCGCGGTTGCAGGAGGCGGAGCCGCTGTGGAAGAACGCACAGAAGGAATTCACGGCGATGATGAACGACGTCGACCTCGATGGCCTCACCAGGACGGTATTCCAGCTGGTGCAGAAGTCCACCGAAGCGGCCGTCCCGTAACGAGCGGCCGTCCCGTAACGAGTCTCTTGGCCCGTCCTACCCGGACGGGCTTGCAGGCCGGACCCACCGGTCCGGCCTTTTTTCCATTTACAAGATACAAGGACCCGCCATGCCACACACCATCGACGCCGAATCCTTCAACCAGCGCGGCGCAGGCTATCTGCCCGATTTACTGGGCATCAAGGTCAACAGCGTTGACAAGAACCTGCTGCTTTCCGAGCTGACGGTGCAGAAGCATCATCTCGCACCCAATGGCTACCTGCATGCCGGCACGGTGGTCACGCTGGCCGACACGTCCTGCGGCTATGGCTGCGTCGCCAACCTGCCCGAGGGGGCGATCAGCTTCACGACCATCGAGCTCAAGAGCAATTTCATGGGCACTGCCCGCGAAGGCGTGGTGGAATGCGAAGCGAAAATGGTGCATGGCGGACGCAACACCCAGGTATGGGATGCGCTGGTGAAGCACCGCGATACCGGGAAGCTGATGGCGACCTTCCGCTGCACGCAGATGATCCTGTATCCGAAGGCCTGAAGCCGGAAGTCATGACTGACATCAGCCCCGGCATCTACGAACACTACAAGGGCAAGAAGTATTTCGTCCTCGGCTTGTCGCGCAACACGGAAACCAATGAAGTGTGCGTGGTTTATCGGCCCTTGTACGAGACCGACTGGCCGCAGCTGGTGCATCGGAACGCCGCCATGTTCTTCGAGTCTGTGCATGTGGAAGGCCGGCAGGTGCCGCGCTTCCGCAAGCTCGATTGACGAAAAGGCATGATCGATTCCCTGTTCAATTCCCTGTACGAGAGCGGCGGCTGGGAAAACATCGCCGCGCCCGACGCCGACCTGCGCGTCATGCCGGCCTTCTACCCCGGACAGGAAGCTTCCGCCCTCATGCAGCGCCTGCTGGAAGAAACGCCATGGCAGCAGGAGGCCATCACGTTATGGGGCAAGCAGCACCTGCAACCCCGGCTCTCGGCGTGGTACGGCGATCCAGGGAGTGCTTATGCGTATTCGGGTGTGGTGCTACAGCCACATGCCTGGACACCGACGCTCCTGCGTATCAAATCGGATGTGGAGAATGCGGCCGGCCAGCGTTTCAACAGCGTCCTCCTCAACCTCTACCGCAACGAGGAGGACAGCGTGGGATGGCACAGCGATGCCGAGCCGGAACTCGGGCAATGCCCGGTGATCGCATCGCTGACGCTCGGCGAAACGCGCACCTTCCGCCTGCGCCACAAGTCGCGCAAGGAGCTCAAGCCCCTGCTGCTCGACCTCGCCGACGGCAGCCTGCTGCTGATGGCAGGAACAACCCAGCACTGCTGGCAGCATGCGGTGCTGAAGGAACGCAGGCCGCGCGGCCCGCGGATCAACCTCACGTTCAGGACGATCGGGCTATAAATTCAGGCAAAAAAAAGCGGCCGGGCCGCAATGCTGTTTACTTAAGCTTGAATCCGCCGCCGTCATCCCGACGAAAGTCGGGATCCAGTGTCTTGCACGCGCCGGTCAACGCCACTGGATTCCTGCTTTCGCAGGAATGACATGCATTTTTTGCGGCCTTGCGTGGCCGCTCATTCGGAAAGCCGGCGGCAAAGCACCGCCGGTTTCTTCTTGCGTCGTTCGCTGGGAGGCAATTCGACGGAAAACTTATGCCTGGCGCTTGGCGATCATGTCCAGTTCCTGTACCAGGTTCGGCATGACGGCGTCGGAGCCGGACATGCGGTACAGGCGAAGCAGCGATACTTCGTTGCTGGCTTCACGGACTTGTGCCTTCTGCTCGGTGCGCGGGGTAACGGCGAGCAACGCAGCCAGCAGGGCACGGGCGGCGCGGCCGACATTCTGTGCATAGCTCGAACCGAAGGTGCCGGCGGTCGGGGTTGCGATTGTCAGGGTTGCCATGATTCATTCCTCTCGATAAAAAATTCTCGTATGGACATAGTGTAGGTACGGGCCAGTTATTATTCCAATTGCGAATACGGATAACTGACATTCGGCTCGTGAATGTTGAAATTGTCGTATCTCAACGTGTTTCCAGTCGATTACTGTCGGTGTCCGTCCGTTTTTCTTTCCTTCGCGTCAGCCGCCGCGCATCCGTTGCTAGAATGCGTATCCACCTCGACAGCGGCGCCCGCAAAAAAATATGAGCTACCTCGCACTGAAACACCTCCACATCAGCTTTGCCGCGCTGAGCGGTCTTCTTTTCCTGGTCCGCGGGTTGCAGATGCTGCGCGTCAGGAACGGCATGCCCCTGCCGCGGAAGAACATGCTCGACCGCAGCTCCTATGTCATCGACACCGTGCTCCTCGCCAGTGCGCTGACGATGGTGGTATGGGGCGCGCAATACCCCTTCGTGGTGCCCTGGCTGACCGCCAAGGTGATTGCCGTGGTCGCCTACATCATCGTCGGCGCCATTGCCCTCAGGCGCGGCAAGACGCGCGGCGTGCGCGCCGGTGCCTTCGTCGCCGCGCTGCTCATCTTCGCTTACATCATCAAGGTGGCCGTGACCAAGCAGGTGGCATAGTGGAAATGCTCAGCAGCTTCGGCGCGTCGCATTACAAGGCCGCCGACATCCAGCTCTTCCAGGGCGCGGACTTGGAACAGATCAGCGCACTGATCGCCGGTTGCCCGGTGGTGCGCATCGCCGCACAGCAGCAGATGCAGGACGCGTCGCACCAGGGCGGGCAGCTGTTCGTCGTGCTGCAGGGCGCGCTCGACGTCACCCATGTCGATACCCGGGATGCAAGGCTCGATGGCGCCTCGGTGCGCGTGCTCCCCGGCGAGTGCGTGGGCGAGCTGTCGGTGCTGGATGAAGAAGTCTCGTCCGACCGCATCACCGCGCGGGTCGATTCCGACGTGCTGGTAATCGATGCCGAGGTGCTGTGGAAGCTGGTCGACGAATCGAACAATGTCGCGCGCAACCTGCTGCGCCTGCTGTCATTCCGCGTGCGCGCCGCCAACGCGCAGCTGCGCCGCCGGCAGAAGGTCGGCGAGTTCTATCGCCAGCTGTCGATGGTGGATGGCCTGACCGGACTGCAGAACCGTGCCTGGCTCAACGACAACCTGCCGCGCATGGTCGAGAACGCGCATGTCGTGAACAGTCCGCTGTCGATGATCATGATGGACCTGGACCACTTCAAGCAATTCAACGACCAGCACGGCCATGTCTCCGGCGACCACGCGCTGCAAGTGGCGGCGAAAGTCATCAGCGGCGGACTGCGCCCGACCGACAGCGCAGCCCGCTTCGGCGGCGAGGAAATCATGCTGCTGCTGCCGAACACGCCGCAGGCCAGTGCGCTGCTGGTCGCGCAGCGGCTGTGCGAGCGCCTGCGCCAGGCCGTGGTGTTCAGCGAAATGCACCGGCCGCTGCCGCACATCACCGCCTCGTTCGGCGTGGCCACGCTGGAACCGGGACAGAACGCAGAAGCGTTGATCTCGGCCGCCGATGCCGCCCTCTACCGCGCCAAGGCAGACGGGCGCGATCGCGTGGCGCTGTAGCACGACTATCAACATCGGCCGCGAGGGGCGCGTTCAGTATAATGACGGGTTCTGCTCCATTCGCCATTCCGCCATGCCCCACGCTCCCGAACTCCTGCTCCCCGCCGGCTCGCTGGCCAAGATGCACGCCGCCTTCGACTACGGCGCAGACGCCGTCTATGCCGGCCAGCCGCGCTACAGCCTGCGCGCGCGCAATAACGAATTCTCCACACTGGATGCGCTTGCCGCCGGCATCAGCGAAGCGCATGCGCGCAACAAGCTGTTCTTCGTTGCCAGCAACATCTTCGCGCACAATGCCAAGCTGAAGACCTACCTGCGCGACATGGAACCCGTGATCGCGATGAAGCCTGACGCCCTCATCATGGCCGACCCCGGCCTGATCATGATGGTGCGCGACAAATGGCCGGAGGTGCCGGTCCACCTGTCGGTGCAGGCGAACGCGGTGAACTGGGCCGACGTCAAGTTCTGGCAGCGCATGGGCCTGACCCGCGTGATCCTGTCGCGCGAACTGTCCCTCGACGAGATCGAGGAAATCCGCCAGCAGTGCCCGGACATGGAGCTTGAAGTGTTCGTGCATGGCGCGCTGTGCATCGCCTATTCCGGCCGCTGCCTGCTGTCGGGCTACTTCAACCACCGCGACGCCAACCAGGGCACCTGCACCAACTCCTGCCGCTGGGATTACAAGGTGATGAACGCGTCGGAGGATGCCTCCGGCGACATCGCGCGCGTGCCCGTTGAGTCCATCCAGTTCAACTACCAGCAGGCACTCGAGGAAGCCAACCAGTCCTTCGCGGCGCTGGGCGACGTGCCGCGCCACCCGCTCGCCGACCGCCCCTACCTGATCGAGGAAGCCGGCCGCCCTGGCCAGCTCATGCCCGTCCTGGAGGATGAGCACGGCACCTACATCATGAATTCGAAGGACCTGCGCGCGGTCGAGCACATCGAGCGCCTGGTGAAGATCGGTGTGGACTCGCTGAAGATCGAAGGCCGCACCAAGTCGCTTTACTATGTGGCCCGCACTGCGCAGGTCTATCGCCGCGCGATCGATGACGCCGTGGCCGGACGTCCGTTCAACACGCAACTCCTCGGCGAGTTGCAGGGCCTGGCCAACCGCGGATATACCGATGGCTTCTACCAGCGCCACCACACGCAGGAGTACCAGAACTACATGAGCGGCGTTTCCGAAGTGCACCGCAGCCACTACGTTGGCGATGTGCAAGGCGTGCACGAGGGCTGGGCGGAAGTGGAAGTGAAGAACCGGTTTGCCGTCGGCGACCGCATCGAGGTCATCCATCCCGCCGGCAACGAAGTGCTGACGCTGGAGCAGATGCGCGCCGAGGACGGCTCGCCCCTGACAGTGGCGGCGGGCAGCGGGCATCGCGTGCGCATCCCGCTCGACGCACGCTTCGACAAGGCATTGCTTGCACGCCTGCTGTAAGAATTTCCCGCGCCGCGACTGAACCGCCGTTGCGGCCCGGCCTGCAGGCGTGCGTATGTTTATTGCTTCCCTTTCCACGGGAATGTTTCCGGGAGACGCATCATGCGCTGGGAAGGCAACCGTCAAAGCGAAAACGTGGAAGACCGGCGGGGCAGCAGCTTCGGCGGCAAGTCCGTCGGGCTCGGCACCGTCGCGATTGCGCTGGTGCTGTCCTATTTCCTCGGCGTCAGTCCGACTACCGTCCTCAATGTACTGACCGGCGGCGGCATGCCGGTGTCGCAAGAGGTGACGGCGCAGCGCCCGCCCGAGACCGACCAGATGGCGAAATTCGTCTCGACCGTCCTGGCCGATACCGAAGACACCTGGCACGCGCTGTTCCGTTCGGCGGGCAACACCTACGTCGAGCCGCGCCTGGTCTTGTTTTCCGGAAGCACCCCGACCGCCTGCGGCACAGGCCAGTCCGCCGCCGGCCCCTTTTATTGTCCGGGCGATCAGAAGATCTACATCGACCTCAGCTTCTATCGTTTGATGAAGGAACGTTTCCGAGTGTCAGGCGAGTTCGCGCAGGCCTATGTCATCGCACATGAGGTGGGGCATCATGTGCAGCATCTCATGGGTCTCACCGACAAGGTCGATGCGGCGCGCCGGCGCATGTCGCAGGCGCAGGGAAATGCGCTGTCGGTGCGGCTGGAGCTGCAGGCGGACTGCTTCGCCGGCGTCTGGGCGCACCATGCCGACCGGGCGCGCAGCATCCTCGAAGCGGGCGATGTCGAAGCCGCACTGAATGCGGCGAGCGCCATCGGCGACGATGCGCTGCAGAAGCAATCGCAAGGCGTGGTGGTGCCGGATTCCTTCACGCACGGCACCTCGGAGCAGCGCGTGCGCTGGTTCACGCGCGGCATCCAGAGCGGGCAGATCACGTCCTGCAATACCTTCGAGGCGCGGCAGCTTTGATCCGCTACAATGCAGCCATTCCGTTCCCCAAGGCTTGCCATGTCCCACGAAACCGCCCTCCATGCGCTGCATGCCGCGCTCGATGATTTGCAGCACAAGCGCATGCCCATCCACGCCTTCTGCCAGGCATGGCGCGCGCAAACCGGCCTCCTCGCCGCGCTGCCGCCCCGCTACGGTGTGGTGATGGAAGACCTGCTCGGCCGCATGGAAGCCGGCAGCCTGTTTACCGAGGAAAGCTGTTCCTTCAGCCAGGAAGACCTGCAGGCAAGCCTCACGACCTGGCTCGACAAGGCCGGACAGACTTTGGGAGCCTGACATGCAAATCCTCGATTTCCATCTGGACGGCGAGTACGTCGAACTGAACCAGCTGCTCAAGCTCGTCGGCGTGTGCGACAGCGGCGGCGCGGGCAAGGCCATCGTCGCTTCCGGCGACGTGTCGGTGGATGGCAAGCAGGAATTGCGCAAGACCGCCAAGATCCGCACCGGCCAGACGGTCACCATCGGCGACATCCGCATCCGCGTGCAAGGCTGACACCCGGGCCGCCAAGGCAGCCATGATCGAGCAATACGGCAAACTGATCTTCATCGACCTCGAAGCCACCGGACCCGATCCGGTGAACGACCGCGTGATGGAGATCGGCATTGTCACGGCCAGCAAGGATGGCGTCGAGCGCTGGTCGGCGCTGGTCAATCCGCAGGCGCCGATCCCGCCCTTCGTCAGTACCCTGACCGGGATCACCGAGGACATGGTGAAAGATGCGCCCACCTTCGCCGAGGTGCAGGAGGAACTGCTGCAGCGCCTGCAGGGCGGCCTCTTCATCGCGCACAATGCGCGCTTCGATTACGGCTTCCTGCACAACGAGTTCAAGCGCCTCGGCAAGACCTTCCGCTGCGAAGTGCTGTGCACGCTCAAGCTGTCGCGCAAGCTCTTTCCCGATGTGATCAGCCACGGCCTCGATGCGCTGGTCACCCGCCACGGACTGTCGACCGACGCCCGCCACCGCGCGCTGGGCGATGCCGAGGTGCTGTGGCAGTACTGGCAGCTGCTGGAACGGACGGTGGCGGGCGAGCGGATGCGCGAAATGGCGCGCCAGCTCCTGCAGCGCCCCAACCTGCCGATCCATCTCGACCCCGACATGTTCGACGACCTGCCCGACGGACCCGGCGTCTATGTCTTCTACGGCGAAGGCGACAAGGCGCTCTTCATTGCGCGCGCGCCGCACCTGCGCCAGCGCGTGCTGTCGCATTTCCACGGCGAGCGGCCATCCAACCGGGATGCTGAGCTGGCCAGGGATGCGCGGCGCTTCGACTGGTTCGAGACGGTGGGCGATATCGGTGCGCAGCTGATGGAAGCGCGCCTGATGCGCCGCCTGCAGCCTCCCGCCGCCGTCGGCAGGCCGACCGAACAGGATGTGTGCGCGTGGCGCATCGCAGAAGATATGCAGGGCGGCCGCGCCGAACTGGTGTTCGCCACCGACCCCGGCTTTGCCCGAGGCGCACCGTGCTACGGCATGTTCACCTCGCGCCAGAAGGCGGAGATGGCATTGGGCGCGCTGGCGGAGAAGCACGGCATCGACATCGCATCGCACACGGACGCCGCACGCCTGCGCAGGGCGCTCGCCTCCCTGCCCGTGGTGAACTGGCCGTATCGCGGGCCGGTGGTTCTCGTCGAGCGCGGCGAGGATGGCCGGGAAGCTGCAGCTCATCGACCACTGGCATTGCATCGCCACCCCGCGCTCGATGGACGAGGTGCCGGCGCTGCTGGCGCAGGCGCCGGCCCACGCGGCATTCGAATTCGACACCTACCGCATCCTGTCGCGCGCCATTGCGCAAGGCAAGCTGGAAGTGCGTCAGCTTTCCTGATCCGCCTTCGCGGCCAGCTTCTTCTGCCACTGCTCCGACCAGCGCTGCAGCGGCATCAATGCCTCCAGCAGTTGCCTGCCCTGCTTGCTCAGCGCATAGCCGTACGGCTCTTCCAGCACCACGATGTCCGCTTCGCGCAATTCGCGCAGGCGCTGGTTCAGCACCGTGGGCGACATCGCGTCGCAGCGTTCGCGCAGCTCGCGGAAGGTAAGCGTCTCCTCGCGTAATTCCCACAGGATGCGCAGCACCCAGCGCCGCCCGAGCAGGTCGAGCAAGGCCATGATGGGCCGCCCCGTTGTCGATCCCCTGACCGGCGTCCCTGGTTTCGGCAAAGCCATGCATCCTCCGCTACAAATTGTGTAGCTCTATGCTACAGTAAACGTAGCATCTCGTCCAGCCGGATGCCCTTCCACATAATTCAAGGAGCAGAACGATGTCGAATCCCCGCATTTCCCCCGCCGAACCGCCCTACGACCCGGCCATCGCCGAAGCCTTCGCGCGTGTCATGCCGCCCGGCTTCGCCCCGCTCAAGCTGTTCCGCACCATGGCACGCAATCCGCGCGTGCTCCAGCGCATGTTCGCGGGCAGCCTGCTCGACAAGGGCGCGGTCACCTTGCGCGACCGCGAGCTGATGATCCTGCGCACCTGCGCACGCTGCGGATCGGAATATGAGTGGGGTGTGCACGTTACCTTCTTTTCGGCGAAAGCCGGAATTGAGGAAGGGCAGGCGGCAGCGACCGTGCGAGACATTGCCGGCGGCAACTGGGATGCGCGCGACCGGCTGGTGCTGCGGATGGCCGACGCGCTGCACGAGACAGCCAATGTACCGGATGCCTTGTGGGAAGAACTGCAGGCGGAGTTCACGGTGGAACAGTTGCTCGAACTGATCGCACTGGCAGGGTATTACCGCACCATCTCCACCATGACGAATGCCAGCCGGATCGAGTGCGAACCCTTTGCCGCGCGGATGAACGGCGCATAAAAAAACGGGCCGCGCGTAAACTGCGCGGCCCGTTGCAAGACAATGTGCAGGCTTAGGTGTTGGTGTGCGTCACCGCACCGTTGATGTTGGCAACGGTGGCATTAGCGGCATCGACAGCCTGCTTTGCAGTCCGCGTGAACTGCTGGTAGGTGCTGGCGGCATTGCCCATCGCATTCTTCAGGATCGTCATCACGCCCTCGCCGCCCGGCGCGCGCTGTGCGGCTTCCTCCACCAGTTCGGTCATCTTGCTGCTGAACTGTGCGAACTGCGATTCCGCAGCCTTGGTGAATTCGGCCTGGGTGCTGTTGGCGATGTTGGTCAGGTGGCCGCCGTAAGCGACAACCTTTTCAATGTTCGGCCTCGCCTGCGCGGCGACCAGGGAGAAAAATTCCTGCGGGTTGTTCGCGGACAGGATCTGGCGGGTAGCAGCCTGGGACTCTTCCATCGAGGCGCGCGCCGCGGTGATGTTCAGGGTGAACAGCTTTTCGACGCTTTCGAGCGTCTTGCCGGTCAGCGCGGTATACAGCGCGAGGTTGGCCTCGATGTTGGCCTTGGTTGCAACGGAAATCTGGTCTTGAATCGGGAACATGGCATCTCCAAAAAACGGAATACGGTCAGCTTAGAAAAAGTTGCCAATTTTGTTGCATAGCAACACGGCTTATTTTAGAGATGCAGACCCCACCGCTCAAGAAAAGTTTTGTGCAACGCAGAATAAAGTCTGCACGCCGACGGCCCCGCCCTGCCGAACATGACGATTCCGGCTAATATGAATCACAACATGGGTCACCGTGGGGTAGGGACAGAAGATGGAAAACGAACATCGGCGTGCGCGGCTGTATTACCTGTTCGGCACCAGCCAGAGCCCGCGCGGCTCCACATGGCTTGCCCGGCTTCCGGCGGGCATCTTCGCGATTCCGGTCGGACTGTTCGGGCTGCTCGGCGCCTGGCGGCGGGCGGCAGCGTTCGGATGGGCGGCGGCGGCCGGGGTCGCCGATATCTTGGCCTGGCCGGCCGGCGCGATATGGCTCGCCTCCCTCATCCTGTATGCGCTCAAGTGCAAGCGTCATCCGCAGTCCGTGATGCGCGAACACCGGCACCCGGTGCAGGGTTCGCTGCAAGCGCTGCTTCCCCTATCCATCCTGCTTGCGGTCATCCACTTCAACCGGCCGGGGCAGGGCTTCTGGCTCGTCCTCGCAATGCTGGCACTGGCGCTCCATGTAGCGATTGCCTTGCGCGTGGTATCGACGCTTGCCACCGGCATGATGCCTGCGAACGCCGTCACGCCCGCGCTCTACCTTCCGGTGGTCGGCGGTGCCCTCGTCGGGGGCATGGCGCTGGCCGTGCTGGGGTATCCCGGCTGGGCGGCGATGCTGTTCGGCACCGGGCTGTCGGGCTGGGCGCTGCTGGAAGCGCGCATCCTCGGCAGGTTGTTCGAGGGGCCGATGCCGGAAGGCCTGCGCCCGACAATCGGCGTGGAACTGGCGCCGCCCGTCATCGCCACGCTGACGGCGTCGGTGATCTGGCCGCAATTGCCCGCCGAGGCGCTGATGATCGGACTGGGCGTATCGGTCGCCCCCTTCGTCGGTGTGATGGCGCGTTACCGCTGGTGGCGCAACGTGCCCTTCTCGATCGGATTCTGGTCGTTCTCGTTTCCGCTCGCCGCGCTCGCCAGTGCCATTCTTGAAGCGGTGCACCGCGGCGGCTGGCCGCTATGGATCGGGCTCGCCGCGCTGCTGGCGGCGTCTGCGGTGATTGCGTTCCTGGTGTTGCGCACGGCTGGTCTACTGCTGCGGGGAAGATTTTTGCCGGCGGAGTGAAAGGCTAGAGAATCGTAGGGTGGGTAGAGCGAAGCGAAACCCGCCATGTGCTCAGCAGGCGACATGCGGTGGGTTTCGCTGACGCTCTACCCACCCTACCGTCCTTTAATCACAGGGTCTCTGCGCGCCGGTTCGACCTGCGTTCCATCGAGTGCGACGAAACGCGGAACTCCATGTTGGTGATGCCGACGGACCCCGGCGGCCCGGCGACGAAGCCGAACCCGCTCTTGACCGGAAACAGGCAGTTGTCGCGCAACACGAGGTCGGTGTGGCAGTTCGGCGTGGGCTGGTAGAGATGGGACTTGATCTCGTCCCATACCGGTTCCATCACCCAGCCGTAGAGGTAGAGCTGGTTGGGATACAGCGAACTGTCGGAATCGAGGTAACCCTTCTGGTTCTTCTGCAGCGGCGGATGCGAAGGCATGGTGTTGGACACCGAGATATCCACCCCGCCCTCGCCGATGGGGTAGGCCTCTTCGTTCTGGTAGGTCGCGTAGGCCAGCCGCAGGTGCCAGCGGCAGTGGAGCTCGATCTTCTTTTCCATCCCGACCTTTTCGGTCGCCATCGACAGGCCGTCGTTGATCGTGAGCTGGGTGCGCATGACCTGGCCGATCAGCGTGGGTTCGAGCTTGCGGAATTCTTCCAGGTTTTCATGCAGGTTCCAGAAGAACCATTTGGTCCGTTCGCCTTCGGTCATGTCGGCCAGATCGGCCGGGTCACGCCTGCCGTGCGGCTCGATCGTCCGCATCACTTCACGGCGCTGCTTCTCAATTGCCTCATCGTCCTCTGAACCGAATCGCTGGAAGTAATCGCTCCGCATAAAACCTTCTCCAAGAATGCGCGTCTGGCCTGAATTTCAGTGTAGAGCCCGGCCCGTAAAAGAACAGGGGCAATATCGGGGGCTACCGCGATAGAGCGGTTCAAGAGTGATAAGTTCAGGCAATTGCGATGCATCCGAAGAAAAGGCCGGTAATCCGGCGGCTGCTCCGGGCTCGGGCCTGCGGCGCTCCGGGATAGGATGCACGCTGGCCTATCTTGCCCAACAACTCAACTCAAGAGAGAAAAACTATGTCGAGGCTGATTTACATAGCGGACCCGATGTGCGCCTGGTGCTACGGCTTCGGGCCGGAACTCGCCGCGCTGCTCGAAGGCGTGCCGGGACTCCCGGTCGATGTCATGGTTGGCGGCTTGCGGCCGTACAACAAGGCCGTGCCGGACGCCGAAGCGCGCGCGGACCTGAAGGCGCAATGGGAAAAAGTGGCGAAGGAAACGAACCTGCCCTTCTCCACCGCCATCCTGGATCGCAAAGACTTCGCCTACGATACCGAGCCGGCATGCCGCGCCGTGGTGGCCGCCCGCAAGCTTGCACCGGCGGCCAGCCTGTATGTCTTCCATGAAATCCAGCGCGCGTTCTTTTCCGAAGGCAAGGATGTGACTCAGGGCGAAGTCCTCGCCGAGATCGCCTGCCGCGCCCTCGCCGAACAGGGCTTCCCGGTCGACGAGGCTACCTTCCTGGCGACCTGGAATTCCGACATCGCCGTCAAGGCAACCAACGACGATTTCCTGCTGGCGGACAAGTGGGACTTGAAGGGCTTCCCGACGCTGGTGCTGGAGCGCGGCAAAGAGCTGGACCTCGTGACCGCAGGCTATGTCGCCATGCCGCGCCTGATCGAACTGCTCCTGACGCTGGTGGAAGAGGACAGCCAACAACCCGCCTGAGCGTCTCTACGACCCAATGCAAAAGGGGGCGCAAGCCCCCTTTTTTCATGGACAGCGCGCCTGCATCAATACATGTGCTGGCCGCCGTTGATCGCGATGTTCGCGCCGGTCAGGAAGGCTGCCTCGTCCGAAGCGAGGTAAGCCACGAGGCCGGCGACTTCTTCCGGCTTGCCCAGACGGCCCATCGGGATCTGCGGGATGATCTTGCTTTCCAGTACTTCGCTCGGGATCGCCATGACCATCTTGGTGCCGATGTAGCCCGGCGAGATGGTGTTGACGGTTACGCCCTTCTTCGCCACTTCCAGCGCGAGCGCCTTGGTGAAGCCGTGCATGCCGGCCTTCGCCGCGGAATAGTTGGTCTGGCCGAACGCGCCCTTCTGGCCGTTCACCGACGAGATGTTGATGATGCGGCCCCAGCCGCGGTCCGCCATGCCGTCGCATACCGGCTTGGTCATGTTGAAGACGGAATCCAGGTTGGTCTTCATGACCGCATCCCAGTTGGCCTTGTCCATCTTCTTGAAGGTCATGTCGCGCGTGATGCCGGCGTTATTGACCAGCACGTCGACCGGACCGATCTCCCCGGTGATCTTCGCGATGCAGTTCTCGGCGGACGTGTAGTCGGAAACATCGCAGGGATAGGCGCGGAACTTGTAGCCCTGCTTCTCCATCGACGCCAGCCAATCCGCCGCCTTGGTGTTACCCGGCGAATAAGTTGTCACGACCTGGTAACCGAGTGCCGCCATCTTGATGCAGATCGCCTCCCCCAGTCCCCCCATACCACCCGTAACCAATGCAACTCGTGCCATGTTCTGTTCTCTCTTGGTGAAGATTATTGAAACTGCCCCTGTAGTGGAGGCCTTGCGGCCTCCGCATTACTTTCAGCGCTCGATTGCCAGCGCCACGCCCATACCGCCGCCGATGCACAGGCTTGCCAGGCCGCGCTTGGCGTCACGACGGATCATTTCGTGGATCAAGGTCACCAGGATGCGGCAGCCGGATGCGCCGATCGGATGTCCGATCGCGATGGCTCCGCCGTTGACGTTGATCTTGCTGGTGTCCCAGCCCATTTCCTTGTTCACCCCGATGGCCTGCGCGGCAAAGGCTTCGTTGATTTCCATCAGGTCGATATCCTGGTGCGTCCAGCCGGCCTTGCGCAGGCAGAGCTGCGAGGCCGGCACCGGGCCCATGCCCATGACCGTCGGATCCACGCCTGCCGAGGCGTAGGCCTTGATGCGCGCCAGCGGCTTCAAGCCGAGCTGGTCTGCCTTCTTCGCGGACATCATGATCACGGCGGCCGCGCCGTCGTTGATGCCGGAGGCATTGGCGGCGGTCACCGTGCCGTCCTTGGCGAAGGCCGGCTTCAGGCTGGAGATCGAGTCGAGCGTCACGCCCGGCTTGATGAATTCATCGCTGTCGAAGACGATCGCGCCCTTCTTGGAAGGAATCTCCAGCGGGATGATCTCGTCCTTGAACTTGCCCGCCTTCTGCGCGGCTTCCGCCTTGTTCTGCGAAGCCACCGCGAACTCGTCCTGCTCCTGGCGCGAGACGCCGTACTTCTTCGCGACGTTCTCGGCAGTGATGCCCATGTGGTACTGGTTATAGACGTCCCACAGGCCGTCGACGATCATGGTGTCGACCAGCTTGGCGTCGCCCATGCGGAAGCCGTCGCGGGAATTGTTCAGCACGTGCGGCGCGGCGCTCATGTTTTCCTGGCCGCCTGCGACCACGATCTCGGCATCGCCGCACAGGATCGCCTGGGCGGCGAGGTGCGTGGCCTTCAAGCCGCTGCCGCAGACCTTGTTGATCGTCATGCCGGGAACCATGTCCGGCAGGCCCGCCTTGATCACCGCCTGCCTTGCCGGGTTCTGGCCCACGCCCGCGGCCAGCACCTGGCCCATGATCACTTCGCTGACCTGATCGGGTGCGATGCCTGATTTGGCAAGCAGGTTCTTGATCACATGCGCGCCCAGGTCCGCCGCCGCGACCTTGGCCAGCGACCCGCCGAATTTGCCCACGGCGGTACGGCCGGCTGCGACGATGACGACTTCACTCATTTCAACTCTCCATTAAGGATGAAAAAACCGGGCCCGGCCGGCCTGCGCAAGGCGCAATGTGTTTGGACAGGCCGCCGTGCAAGGCCGTTCATCATAGCGCCGCGCCCCCTTGCTTCATTTGATCTTACTCAACACGCTCGGATGCCCAAAAGTGTGAACCTGCATTCGCGAATTGGTGTGGGCGCAGCGGATAGATATTGGCCTGCTATGTGGTCACTATAACAAGAAGAGAGGCTGCCGCAAAAAGAAAATGCAGGCGCGCGGCCTGCATCTGGATGAGGGAAAATAAGAACGGGTGCAGCCCTTCGGAAAGATGGCGCAAGGCAAGGCGCGGGGATCAGGAGCCGCCCGGCTCTCCTTCGTGCGCCACGGCAAGCAGCGGCTGGCGTTGCGGTGCGGCGAGCGGGATCACCTGCGCTGGAACGGGGCGCAGTGCAACGGGCGCACGTGCGGCGTCCATCTTGAATACCGCGACCGCCTTTTCGAGCGCCGTGGCCTGGTCCTGCATGCTCTGCGCGGCAGCGGCCGCCTGTTCGACCAGCGCCGCATTCTGCTGGGTCATCTCGTCCATCTGAGCGATGGCGCGGTTGACCTCTTCGATGTCCGCACTCTGTGCTTCGCTGGCCGCCGTGATCTCGCGCATGATGTCGGCCACCTGCGTGACCGCGGTAACGATCTCGTCCATCGTCTTGCCCGCCTGGTCCACCAGCTTGCCGCCGGCATCCACCTTCTCCACCGAATCGCTGATCAACTGTTTGATTTCCTTGGCGGCGCCGGCCGAACGCTGCGCGAGGTTGCGCACTTCCGCCGCCACCACCGCGAAGCCACGCCCCTGCTCGCCGGCACGTGCTGCCTCGACGGCGGCATTGAGCGCCAGGATGTTGGTCTGGAAGGCGATGCCGTCGATCACGCCGATGATGTCCACGATCTTGCGCGAGCTATCCTTGATCGAGCCCATGGTGCCGACCACCTGTCCGACGACCTCGCCGCCCCTGGCCGCGATGCCGGATGCGGAGATCACCAGGCGGTTGGCCTCCCGCGCGCTCTCGGCATTCTGCCGCACGGTGCCGGTAATCTGTCCCATGGAATTGGCCGTCTCCTGCAGCGCGCCGGCCTGCATCTCGGTGCGGGCGGAGAGGTCGGCATTGCCGGTCGCGATCTCGCGCGACGCGACCGTGATGGAATCGGTGCCGGAGCGCACCTCGCCCACGATCTTTTGCAGGCTGCCGTTCATGTCGCGCAGGGCTTGCAGCAGCTGGCTCACTTCGTCGGTGCCGCTGACGTCCACCTGCGTCGCCAGCTCGCCGGCCGCCACGCGGCGCGCCACCAGCACTGCGTCATGCAGCGGACGGATGATGCTGCGCGTCGTCATCCACGCGAACGCGCCGCCCGCCAGCAAGGCCACGGCGCCGATCAGGAAGAGCATGTTCATCAACTGCCGGCCGGAAGCCACCGTGTCGTCCAGCACCTGCCGTGCCGCGGCCTTCTGGATCTCGACCAGCCGGTTGATCTCGGTGAGCGCCTGCTGGTTGAGCGGGTCGATCTTCGTGGTGATCAGCTTGATCGCATCTTCGCTGTTGAATGCGGTGACGAGTCGGATCGCTTCCTTGAACGGAACATCGGTTTCCTGGTCCAGCCTGCTCAGCTCGCCAAGAATCTGTTTCTCGGTGGAAGACAACCCGAGCGCGGACAGCTTGTCGCGCGCGTCGGTGAAGCGCTTGCGCAGCGCCTTCACCTTTTCCTCCTCCTTCTTCATCGCGCCGAGGTCCGATTGCAGGCCGATGTTGCGCATCGCGATGCCGCCCTCGAGCAGCGCGCCCTTGATGTCGGTTGCCAGCGCGCTCTTGGCATTGCTGACTTCGAGGCCGGCGATCATCGCCTCGCGGTTACGCGTGCTCACGATGTTGTCCGCCGCCAGCGCGACGATCAGCATGGCGAGGATGATGCCGAATCCAATGGCAAGGCGGGTACCGATGCGCAGGCTGCGAAGGCTCATGATCTCTCCCTAATACCGACTTTCGGTTAATTCCTGGCACTTTATCAGCGCCTTGGCGAGAGATCGCACGAAAAAACTTTCCTGGCGCCGACGATTGTTCGGCGCAGGAAACGTTTCCTGACAGGATTTTCTGCGCCGGCGCTCAGCCGCGCTGCAGCCGGCCGACGATCGCGAGCAAGCGAGGCTTCACTTCGCCCAGCAGAAATTCCGGTGAAAGATTGAAGGCCGGCCCGCCGCAGTTGATGCTGAGGATGGCGCTGCCGTTGGCCGGGCGGAAGGCGACGGCGATGGCATTCACATCCGGCTGCCAGTCGCCGAACGAGGTGCAGCAGCCCAGTGTCGAATATTCGTCGAGGGCGCGCGAGACGCCGTCGCGCACCGGGGGCCACTTGATCTCGTCCAGCTCGCGCACGCGCTCCAGGATATCGTTGCGCTCGGCGGGCGTGGTCTCGGCCAGGTAGGCGCGGCCCATCGCGGTCTGCGCAATCGGGATACGGGCGCCGACGTCGAGCCGCAAGGTCAGCGCCGCCTCGCTGCGGCAGTTCTCGATGTAAATCATGCTGAGGCGGTCGCGCATGCCGAGCGAAACGGTGGCGCGCGAGAAGTCGGCCAGTTCCTGCATATAGGGCCGCGCGTACTGGCGGATGTCGAGCTTGGACAGCATCGCGCTCCCGAGCGCCAGGCTGGCGGTGCCGAGGCGGTATTTGCCGATATGGTCGTCGTATTCCAGGTAGCCCAGCTTGGTCAGCGTATAGGTCAGACGGGAGATGGTCGACTTGGGGAGCCGGGTCCGCTCCGCCAGTTCCTGGTTGCCGAGCGTCTTTTCGCCGGAACGGAAACAGGAGAGCACATCAAGGCCGCGCGCCAGCGCCGTGACGAAGTGGCGGTCCTCCTTGGCGTTGGACTGCCGGGCGTCGGCCTCGGGAATTTCCTGGTCTTCGTATTCCTGCTGCATGGTGGCTATCTTTCTAAGTGACTGCGGGATTATCCGACAAACACGGCACCCGGGGCGAGCAATGCGAACCGATGCTTCACAGAAATCTTTCAGAATGGAAGCCTGCACAGCAGGACAACAATGCGCCTCGCAACCTTGACACCCCTGATGGAAATGCCCACAATTCCATTTTAGAACATTCAGTTCTGCTATGCAGAATTATATGACTGGAGAACCAGGATGCAAAACGGATTTCCCCCGCCCGGCACGAAGGAACTGAATGTCGGCGTGGTCGGTTGCGGCGTGATGGGCCGCGGCATCATGCAGATCGCCGCCCTGGCCGGTGCCATGGTGTATATGGTCGACAGCCGCGAAGGCGCGGCACAGGCGGCGCACGAGGCGCTCCTGTCCACCTTCGACACGCTGGCCGGGAAAGGCAAGCTCGCCGCCGAGGACGCCGCCGCCGCGGGCAAGCGTCTTGTCGCCTGCAATTCCCTGGAAGACCTGCGCCCCTGCCACGTCGTGGTCGAAGCAATCGTGGAAGACCTCGCGGCGAAGAAATCGCTGTTCGGCACGCTCGAAGGCATCGTCGATGCCGGCGCCATCCTCGCCTCCAACACCTCCTCGCTGTCCGTCACCGCCATCGCGGCAGGCTTGCAGCATCCGGAACGCGTCGCCGGCTTCCACTTTTTCAACCCGGTGCCGCTGATGAGGATCGTCGAGGTGATCGGCGGCTTCCTGACGCAGCCGGCGGTCACCGATTACCTGCTGGCGCTGGGCCGGCAATGGGGGCACACCGCGGTGCTCGCCAAGGATACGCCCGGCTTCATCGTCAACCATGCCGGCCGGGGCTACGGCACCGAGGGCCTGCGCCTGCTGGCCGAGGGTGTATGTTCCGTGCCCGTGCTCGATGCCATTCTGCGCGACACTGCCGGCTTCCGCCTCGGCCCCTGCGAACTGCTGGACCTGACCGGCCTCGATGTGTCGCATCCGGTGATGGAATCCATCTACCACCAGTACTATGAAGAGCCGCGCTTCCGCCCGCAGGTGCTGACGCGCCAGATGCTGGCCGCCGGCGCGCTCGGGCGCAAGGCCGGCCACGGCTTTTACCGCTACGGCGCGGACGGCAAGAAGGAAGCCACGGATGAACCACAGCAACAGCATGGACCGCTGCCCTCCAGCGTTTGGCTGAGCCAGGAGCGGCCGGAACTGGCCGAGCGCATCGCTGTCCTCGTCACCGCCGCCGGTGTGCAGATCGAGTCCGGCGCGCGCCCGGGCGACCATGCGCTGTGCATCGTCACCCCGCTCGGCGAAGACGCCACCACCTGCTGCGTGCGCGAAGGCCTCGATGCCGCGCGCACGGTCGCCGTCGAAAGCCTGCTCGACCTCAGCCGCCGCCGGGTGCTGATGACCACGCCCGGCACCAGCGCCGAAACGCTCGCCATGGCGTGCGCCGTGTTTGGCGCCACCGGCGTTCCGGTCAGTGTGATCCGCGACAGCGCCGGCCTCGTCACCCAGCGCGTGGTCGCCCATATCGTCAACATCGCCTGCGAGATCGCGCAGCAGCAGATCGCCGATCCGCAAGACATCGACCGCGCCGTCGTGCTCGGCCTCGGCTACCCCATCGGCCCGCTAGCCTGGGGCGACCAGCTCGGCCCGGCCACGGTGCTGGCCATCCTCAAGAACCTCGAACAGCAGACCGGCGACACCCGCTACCGGCCCAGCCCCTGGCTGCAGCGCCGCGCGCTGCTCGGCCTGCCGCTCTATCACAAGGAGATTTGATCCATGCTCGACGCCTACATCTACGACGGCCTGCGCTCGCCCTTCGGCCGCCACGCCGGCGTGCTCGCCACTGTCCGTCCCGACGACCTCGTCGCCGAAATCATGCGCGCCCTCGTCGCGCGCAATCCGTGGCAACCGGAACAGATCGAGGACGTCATCCTCGGCGACACCAACCAGGCCGGAGAGGATTCGCGCAACGTTGCCCGCAACGCCCTGCTGGCGGCCGGGCTGCCGGTGACCGTCGCCGGCCAGACCGTCAACCGTCTGTGCGCCAGCGGCCTGGCGGCGATCACCGATGCCGCCCGTGCCGTCACCTGCGGCGAAGGCGAGCTGTTCATCGCCGGCGGCGTAGAGAGCATGAGCCGCGCGCCGTTCGTGATGGCCAAGTCGGAATCCGCGTTTTCCCGCGACTTCAAGGTGTTCGATACCACCATCGGCGCCCGCTTCCCCAACCCCAAGGTGACCGCGCGTTACGGTGCCGACACCATGCCCGAGACCGGCGACAACGTGGCGCGCGAATTCGGCATTACGCGCGAACAGGCCGACACCTTTGCGCTCGCGTCCCAGATGAAGTACCACGCCGCGCTGCAGGACGGTTTCTTCGCCGGCGAGATCCATCCGGTGAGCGTGCCCACCGGGCGCAAGACGCCGCCGGTGATCGTCGACAAGGATGAACATCCGCGCCCCGACACCACCACCACCTCGCTCGAAAAGCTCAAGCCGCTTTCGGAAGGCGGCGTGGTCACCGCCGGCAATGCCTCCGGCGTCAACGATGGCGCCGCCGCACTGCTGATCGGCAGCCGCGCCGCCGGCGAGAAGGCGGGCAAGGCGCCGATGGCGCGCATTCTGTCGGCCGCAGTGGCGGGCGTCGAGCCGCGGGTCATGGGCATCGGCCCGGTCTATGCGATCCGCAAGGCGCTCGCCCGCGCCGGGCTGACGCTCAAGGACATGGACATCATCGAGATCAACGAAGCCTTCGCCAGCCAGGTGCTCGGCTGCCTGAAGCTGCTGGAAATCGATTTCAAGGACACGCGCGTCAACCCGAACGGCGGTGCGATCGCGGTCGGCCATCCGCTCGGCGCCTCGGGCGCTCGCCTGGCGCTCAGCGCCAGCCGGGAACTCGCGCGCCGTGGCGGACGCTATGCCGTCGTCAGCCTGTGCATCGGGGTGGGCCAAGGCCTTGCGGTCGTCATCGAACGTACACAATAAATCCGGAGACGCAATGAAAGCACAATTCCACTGGGACGATCCGCTGCTGCTCGACCAGCAGCTCACGAATGAAGAGCGCATGGTGCGCGACGCGGCCAACGCCTATTGCCAGGAGCGCCTGCAGCCGCGCGTGCTGGAAGCCTTCCGCCACGAAAA
>NZ_DASRXF010000093.1:0-4289 GCF_035654295.1 Noviherbaspirillum sp.
GACCCCGTCCTACTGCGCGCCCGACTACGGCATGCCGGCGCCGAAGTCCCATCCCACTTCGTTCGACTTCAACGCGTCGCAGTCCATCGGCCAGTCGCAAAACGTCATGAACAACAACGGCAACAACGTCGCGTTCGCCCATGGCATCACGTCTACCGTGAACCCGACCCAGTCCGCCAACAACAACATCAACTTCTAATCGCTTTTTACTACTTGCCCGAACACACCCAAGGAGACACTAAATGACCACCCTGCTGATCAAAGACCTCGCTACCGCCACTGAACTCGACCACGCCGCAATGGCCTCCGTTACCGGCGGCTACTACAAGGCAGCCGCCCCGTCCTGGATGCCCGGCTACGGCGCCACCAACACCACGATCAAGGCGGAACAGCTGATCGGCCAGTGCCAGGATGTGGTGAACAACAACGGCAACAACGTCGCGTTCGCCAACTGCATCAGCTCCACCGTGAACCCGACGCAGACCGGCAACAACAACATCAACTTCTAAGCAAGACACGATCCGGTGGAGGCCGCAGCGCCTCCACCAGTCCGGCAACCACATTCAAGGAGAACCACCATGTCCAGCATCATGATCCGCGACCTGCCCCTCGCCACCGAACTCGACCGCAAGGCCATGACCTCCGTCCGCGGCGGCAATTCCTGGCTGAAAGGCCTCGGCCCGATTGCCAACATCAACATCGGCGTCAACCAGAACATCACCCAGTTTCAGAACGTCGAAGTCAATGCGCTGAACAACGTGGGCGTCATCGGCGCCGGCTTCGTTCCGCCCAGCCTGAACGTCAGCCCCTCGCAATGGGCCTACGCCGACGCTGCGTTCTGACGCACCGCTGGCACGCCGCTTGCACATATCTTCCGTCGACCAACAACAGCAATCGGAGACACGACATGGCAACCATCACGATCAAAGACCTGCATACGGACCGCGTCCTCGACCGCAAGGCGATGTCGTCTATCAAGGGCGGCAACGGGTCCTGGGTCTACGGCTGGATTCGTCCCTACAGCCGCAGCACCAGCCCGTTCGGATCGGGATCGGTGATCAACTTCTACCAGATCAACAATTACGCCGACCAGATGATCAACCAGGTGCAGATGGTCGACATCAACAACACCGGTGCGAACGCGGCCATCAATGTGGGGCTCAACGAGAGCAGCACAAATGTAAAGCATTAGACGCAAGACAATCCTTTTGCACGCCGGCGCGTGCAATCGGCGTCACTGGTTCTATACTCATCGCAGGGAAGATTGCCCGAATTTCCGCCCGCCGCCGGAGGTGAACGTGACGCATACCACGCCATTCAAATGGACGTCGTCCTCCCGCACGCACGCGGGCCTGGTCCGCAAAATCAACGAAGACTCCATTCTCGAACTCGCCGACAGAGGCATCTGGGCGGTCGCCGACGGCATGGGCGGCCACACCCTCGGCGACTTCGCCAGCAATGCCATCGTCGCTGCGCTCTCCGACCTGCAGCCGCGCGAATCGCTCGAACAGTTTGCCAATGACGCCGAGGCCCGCCTGCAGGACGTGAACCGGCAGCTGCGCAACGAAGCCTACAACCGCGGCGCGCAGATCATCGGCAGCACCGTGGTGGTCCTGCTTGCCTGCGGGCGACGCTGCGCCTACCTGTGGGCCGGCGACAGCCGCATTTATCTCTGCAGAAACGGACACCTGATGCAGCTCACGCGCGACCACAGCCAGGTCGAGGAATTGCTCGCCTGCGGCAGCCTGACCGCGGAAGACGCCGCGCATCATCCCGCGCGCAACCTCATCACGCGCGCCGTCGGCGCGGCCGAATCGCTGGGCGTGGACGGCGAGATGATCGAAGTCGCGGACGGCGACGTGTTCCTCCTGTGCAGCGACGGCGTCAGCAACGAGGTGAGCGAACCGGAGATCCGTGCCGCACTGGTGACCGGCAATTGTCCGCAGGCAGCGGACGAACTGGTGGAGACCGCGCTCATGCGCGGCGGACGCGACAATATTTCCGCCGTCGTCGCGCGTGCCGACGACCTGCAGACGACCGACAAGACGGTGCTCAATCCGGCGCTGTGACATCACCGGGTCCGCGTCCGGGAGAATCGACAAATAGCGATTCAGATCAAGTCCTGCTCCGATCACGCGACCAATATGAGCAGTGGATCATGCACGCGCCTGCAGAGCCGGACGCGCGCATGATCCGGCAATCCGACGTGTCGCTGGAAATCCAACAGTCGAACGAGCGTCGGTACCCCATTGTTGGACGAGCCCCGACAACCGCCATGCGCCCGAACCCGCCCTCCCTGGCGTCCATGCCCGCCGAATCAGCGGCCGATGCGGCGCCGCGCCCCGGTCTTCGCGCTTTTCGCGCCCCTGGCACCAAAGGTGCTAGAAGCGGTTGTTCCTTGCGCAGTGCGCAGCAGGGCTGGTCCACACAGACTCGGTAGATTCCCATGGTGAACGATTTCAATCAGAAGACCGCATTGCGAACCCGGCGCATGCCATTCAGGCCGTCGCCGGAAAACGACGCGGAACATAGCGCGAATGTCCTCCCGGTCGGCACGCACCTGGGGGAATTCGAAATCCTCGACCTTATCGGCGAGGGCGGCTTCGGCATCGTCTATCTCGCCTATGACCATTCGCTGGAGCGACAGGTCGCGCTGAAGGAATACATGCCTTCCGGCCTTGCCAAGCGCACCACGCATCTCGCGGTCACGGTCCGCTCGCAGCACAATGTGGAAACCTTCACGGCCGGCTTGAAGAGCTTCATCAACGAAGCCAAGATGCTCGCGCAGTTCGATTCGCAATCGCTGGTGAAGGTACACCGCTTCTGGGAAGGCAACGGCACCGCCTACATGGTGATGCCGTTCTACGAAGGCATCACCCTCAAGCAGGCGCTCAAGCAGCGCCGCGTCACGCCCTCCGAGTCGTGGATCCGGGTGCTGCTCGCCGACCTGTTCGACGCCATCGAAATCATCCATCGCGGCCAGTGCCTGCACCGCGACATCGCGCCGGACAATATCCTGCTGCTCAAGGATGGGCGCCCCCTGCTGCTCGACTTCGGCGCCGCGCGCCGCGTGATCGGCGACCTGACGCAATGCCTGACTGCCATCCTCAAGCCGGGCTATGCGCCGATCGAGCAGTATGCGGACATTGCCGGCCTGCGCCAGGGACCGTGGACGGACATCTATGCGCTGGCCGCCGTGGTGTACTACCTGATCGCCGGCAAGGCGCCGCCGCCCGCCGTGGCCCGCATGGTGCACGACGAGCAGGTACCCGCTCGCGAGGTCGGGAAAGGCCGCTACAGCGCCGGTTTCCTCGCCGCCATCGACAAGGCACTGTCGGTCAAGCCCGAGCAGCGCTTCCGCTCCATCGCCGAACTGCGCCACGCGCTCGACATCATGGAACCCGCGCCGCGCTCCCTGCCGTCCGACGAAACAGGATTCAACACCACGATGGTGCGGGTGCCCGAGATGGACCCGATGCGCACCCAGATGCCGCTCGACATGATGCCGGATGTCAGGACCCGCATCGCCCCGCCGCCCACGCAGCGCAGCGAGCGGCACCGTTCGCAGCTGCACCAGCCGGCGCGGCCCGAACCGCCGGTCCGGTCGTCCTACGGCAAGCGCGAATGGCTCCTGCTCGGCATCCTGCTGACCGCCGGTATCGCCTCCGGCGTTTACCTCGGCACGTCGCCTTCATGGAAAGACCTGGGCATGAGCAACACCGCGATGGAGTCTTCCGGAGGCAGCGGCAGTGCCGAGCAGGAGACCGAAGAAGCGCCGCGCGCGGAAGCGCCCTCGCCCTATACCCTGACCCCGCCGGTCGCGCAGGCGCCTTCGGAACCGAAGCCGAAAGCGCAAGAGCCGCTGCCGCCGCCGGTGGCCCGGGTGCAGCCGCCTGCGCCGGCCGTCGTCCCGCAGCAAACGCCGCAGACGAGCGAGGCGACCGCGCAGAAGTACCTGCGCGAGCAGGAAACCCCGGCGCCGCCCGCAAGCAACCGTGACGACGAAGCCTGGCGCCAGGCGAGCGTTTCGGACAAGCCGGCCGCCTACGAAAAATACCTGAAGGAGTTCCCGAAGGGGCGTTTTGCCGCGGCCGCGCGACTGCGGCTGGAGAGCAAACAGATCAAGGAAGCACCGAGCTCGCCGGAAGAGGATCTGTGGACGGCATCCACCACCGTAAACACCCAGACCGCGTACGAGACCTACCTGAAGAAATATCCGAAGGGACGCTATTCGGCACTGGCCAAGGACAGGATCGCCACCTTCAAGGAGCCGGACAAGGTCGAGCCCG
>NZ_DASRXF010000094.1:0-17755 GCF_035654295.1 Noviherbaspirillum sp.
TCGACGGTCAGCCGGGCGCTGAAATCCTTTTCCGTCATCTTTTCGATGCCGCCCCGCAGGCGCTCGACGGGTTCGACGATCAGCAGGAACATCAGGTAGATGATGGCGACCGTGCCGCTCAGCGCCAGCGCAACCAGGGCCATCTGCCAGGCGCGCAGCCAGAAGGTGCGCATCTCGCTGTCGCGTTCGATCGCCTTGACGAGGTCATCGACATCGCGCACGAAGCTGTCCACCTCGCCCTGGAACTGCCGCCACGCGGCCGTGCGTACGTGCGGATCGTCGCCGATCACGTCCACGGCGAGCGCCTGTATGGTTTTGTGCCAGCGGGCCGAGACCTGCTTGAAGGAGTTCTGGATGCGCGCGGTCGGCGGCAGGAACAGCGGCCGCTGGGGATCGCCGCGCTGCAGGCGCTTGAAGGCGTCGTTGATCGCCTGCAGCTTGCCGGTCACGGCAGAGCGGGTCTGCAGGCTCGCGTGCTCATTGACCGCCCGGCCCAGCAGTACGTTGAGGTGGTAGCTGTGCATGCGCAGGCTGCCGGTCTCGTTGATGGCGGCCGAGCTGCCCTCCAGCTGCCAGGACAGCACCAGCGTGGTGCCGATGGCCACCAGCGCCAGGCTCAGGAAGCCCAGCAGCAGGCCGACGATTTTCGTCGAGAGTCGTTGCCAGGCAGGCAAGAAGTGTTCGATGGCCATTGGCGTGTCCGTTGCTGGGGGCGGTCCCATTATTGAATGGCATTTCCCTGCAAAACCATCAACCAGGTCAAAGAAATGCGCCTTTTATGCGGCAATGCTCGCCTTTCCGGCCCGCTCAAGGGGGCAGACGAGCGGCAGGAACTCCTGCTGGCGCGGCGAATAGGCCAGCAAGGCGCCGGTGTCGATGTCGAAGTACCAGCCATGCAGGATCAGGCTGCCCTCTTCCACGCGCCGCCTGATCCACGGATAGGTCATCAGGTTGTCGAGCGAATGGAGGATGCTGGCCAGCTCGCAGGCCTTGTGCTGCTTGGGGTCGTCCTTGTGCGGCAACTCGCGCAGCACGCGCTCGCGCACCGGTTCGGCGATGCGCATCCAGCGGCCCACGAAATCGGTTTCCTCGGCGATCCGGCGCGGCGACATCAGCGCCCGGATGCCGCCGCAGCGTGCATGGCCGAGCACGATCACGCGATCCACCTCCAGCCCGCAGACGGCAAACTCGATCGCCGAGGTCACGCCCGGGGGCGCATCCGGCGTGCATGGCGGCACGAGGTTGGCGATGTTGCGGATGACGAACAGCTCGCCCGGATCGCTGCCGGTCAGCAGCGCCGGGTCGACGCGCGAGTCGCAGCAGCCGATGACCAGCGTGGCCGGCTTCTGCCCTTCGCGCAGGCTGGCGAAGCGCCCCGGCTCCGCAAGGTATTGCTGCTGGAAACGGCTGAAGCCGCGGATGAACTTTTCGATGTCCTGCATGATGGCCACCTTATCCCCCGGTCTGGGCCATGAAGCGGACGATCTTGGAAGGCCGTTCCCGGAATTCGTGTTGTTGCGGCTTCAGTTCGATCGCGGACCGGATCGCCGCTTCCAGCTCCAGATCGCTTGCGCCGTCCCTGAGCAAGGGGCGGAACTCGAATTTCTCTTCCTGCCCGAGGCAGAGGTAGAGCGTGCCATCCACCGACAGGCGCACCCGGTTGCAGGTGGCGCAGAAGTGTTGCGACATCGGCGTGATGAAGCCGACACTGGCCTTGCCGTCCGCCGTGGCGAGATAGCGCGCGGGCCCGCCGCCCAGTTCCACCGCCTGCGGCTGAAGGCTGAATTTCTCCGCCAGCCGCGCCTGGACCGGGCCGAGGTCGAGGAAGCCGGTGCCGCGTCCGGTCTCTCCCATGGGCATGGCTTCGATCAGGCGCAGGATGAATCCATGCGCGATGCAGAACTCGACCATCGCATCGATCTCGCCCTCATTGATGCCCTGCATCGCCACCATGTTGATCTTGATCGGATCGAACCCGGCTGCCTTGCCCGCCATGATGCCGTCGAGGATCTGGTCGAGGCTGTCGCGGCCGGTGATCTTTTCCATGCAGCCGCGGTCCAGCGAATCCAGGCTGACGTTGATGCGCGAGACGCCCGCTTCCTTCAGCGCGGCCGCATGGCGTCCTAGCCGGGTGGCATTGGTCGACAGGGACAAATCGCGGATGCCGGGCAGATGCGCGATGCGCGCCGCCAGTTCGGGCAGGTTGCGGCGCAGGAGCGGCTCGCCGCCGGTGAGGCGCACGCGCGAGGTGCCCAGGCGCGCGAACACGGACAGCAGGCGCTCGATCTCGTCAAACGTCAGCCAGTGCTTCGGTTCTTCGAAGCCCTTGAAGCCTTTCGGGATGCAATAGGTGCAACGCAGGTCGCAGCGATCGGTCACCGAAAGACGCAGGTAATCGATGGATCGGCCGAAACGGTCGCTTAACATCCTTACTCCCCGGTGGATTTACTTGAAAACCATTGTATCGGGAGGGATAGCGCTTGGAAGTTGGTATGTGGAGCTAATGCGTATAGTTCTTTGGAACTATGGGAGCCTGTGCATCCAGTAGCGCATCGACCGGCGCCCACGGCTGCTCAGCCTTGCGCATGGCGCGCAGGCGCAGCGCCAGCCAGAGGACGGCGCCGGCAAGGACGAGGCCGGACAGGATGCCGAACACGAGCATGCTCACGCGGGACCCGCCCTCGCGCTGCCCGGATGCAAGGCCGCGCGCCGCTTTCAGTTGCAGGGGTTCGCTCGCGCCGGCCGGTGTTGCGAAGGCGGGCCTTTGCGGTACCAGCATGGAGGCGAGCTTCATGCGCCAGGTTTCGTTGATGGTGACAAGGATATCGGCGAACGGTTTGGCGGCCGGAACAGCGGCCTCCGTGGCACGGACTTTCCGCGGCGCCGGTGCCGCCGCTTCTTCCTTCGGAAGTTCGAGCGCGGGAGCAACCGTAGGCGGCGCGACATCGAGCAGCAGCCCGTACTCCCGCCGCTCCCCGGCGCCGCAGGTATTCTCAATCGCCACCATGCCGGCCGGTTCGTCTACCGGATTGCCGCCGGAGATCAGGAGCGTCGACGCATTCGCCGAATGCTGCAGCGTCACTTTCAGCGGCGCCACCACCTCGCGGTTCAGGTTCAGGAGCGCCGCCTTGAAGCAGGCCGGCGTGCTGGAGCGGGCGTCGTCGCCCGTCAGCGGGGCGCTGGCCTTGAGCTGCCGTCCGAGCCAGGAATGGACGCGCAGCTCGCCCAGTTCGGCCGAAGCTGCGTGCGGCGCATGGCAAAAAAACAAGACCGCGCCAAGTACAACCCCCCTCAGGGGCAACAGCAGCGCAATGTGGACCTTGTTCGGCATGGGGACGGCCTGTCTGTTCTTCGGCAACGCTGCCGAGTGTACAAGAATATCGGGAGGAAACTCGATTTTTCACGAACGGGGAAAAAATCCGCGCGCTCGTGTCGATTCCCGCGCATCCCGAACGTCGTACCCATGCAGGCCCACTTATCCTGCACAACCAACTTCAGGTCAACGAGAGGAGAGTTCCATGCAAGTCCAGCCCTATCTGTTCTTCAACGGCAACGCCGAAGAGGCATTCGCGTTCTATCGCCGTGTCCTTGGCGCGGAAGTGACGGAAATGATGCGCTTCAAGGACGCACCGGAATCGCCGCCGCCGGGCGCCATCGCACCCGGATCGGAAAACAAGATCATGCATGCCAGCCTGCGCATCGGATCGTCGACCATCATGGCTTCCGATGGCCATTGCTCGGGCCAGGTGGAGTTCAAGGGATTTTCGCTGTCCGTCGATTTTCCCGACGAGCAGAGCGCACGCAAGGCCTTCGAGGCGCTTGCGGAAGGAGGTACCGTGCAAATGCCGATCGGCAAAACCTTCTTTTCCCCCTGCTTCGGGATGGTGACGGACCGCTTCGGTGTGGGATGGATGACCATCGTGCTCCCGTAATCCGGTGCACAATGAGGATGCCGCGGGCGCCTGCAGTCCCAGGTGTGAAGGTGCGCGCCACTCGCCAGCGTATGGTCGGAAGAGATCGCCCGACACAGTGGCGCGCACATAGCAGCCGGAGTAACGACCGGCCGCCCGTGGCCTGATATTGCTTAACGGCCGTCGAGGAAGGCGCGCAGCTTGTCCGCGCGCGTCGGATGGCGCAGCTTCGCCATGGCCTTCATCTCGATCTGGCGCACGCGCTCGCGCGTGACTTCGAGCTGCTTGCCGATCTCTTCCAGCGTGTGGTCGCTGACGGTATCGAGGCCGAAGCGCATGCGCAGCACCTTCTGCTCCTTCGGCGACAGGTCTTCCAGCACCTCCAGGATGGCGCGCTGCATGCCGGTGTACATGGCGCTCGCTTCCGGCGACAGCGTGGTGTCGTCGCTGATGAAGTCGCCCAGCATGGCGTCGCCGTCGTCGCCGGCCGGCGCATCCAGCGATGCCGGCTCCTTGGCGATCCGCTGCACTTCCTGCACGCGTTCCACGGTGATGCCCATCTTCTCCGCCAATGTCGCCGCGTCCGGCTCTTCCCCGGTGGACACGACGATTTGCCGGATGATCCGGTTCATCTTGTTGATCGTCTCGATCATGTGCACCGGTACGCGGATGGTGCGCGCCTGGTCGGCAATGGCGCGCGAAATGCTCTGGCGCACCCACCACGTCGCATAAGTCGAGAACTTGAAGCCGCGGCGGTATTCGTACTTCTCCACCGCGCGCAGCAGTCCGATATTGCCTTCCTGGATCAGGTCCAGGAATTGCAGGCCGCGGTTGACGTATTTCTTCGCGATCGAGATCACCAGGCGCAAATTGGCCTGCGTCAGTTCGCGCTTGGCTTCCATTGCGCGGCGCTCGCCGGCAAGCATATGCCTGCTGATGTCGCGCAGCTCGTTCAAGGGCAGGCCGGCGCGTGCCTCGACATCGGCCAGCTTGGCCTGCAATTCACGCACTGCGGGCATCCGCCGCGCAAGCGCCGCGCTGTACGGATAGGCATTGTCGACTTCGCGCTGCGCCCACTCCAGGTCGGTCTGGCTGTCGGCGAATGTCTTGATGAAACGCTCGCGCGGCATGCCGCACTGGTCCACCACGATCAAGGCGACCTGCCGTTCAATCGCGCGCACTTCGTCCATCTGCTGGCGCACGATGGCGCACAGCTTGTCCACGGTCTTGGGCGTGAAACGGATGCCGAGCATGATCTGCGTAATCGCCTCGGCGCCGCTTCCGCTGGCAGCGTGCTCCGCGATGGCGGCGAACTTGGCCAGGGCAAGCGCGCGGATCCGTTCCAGCTGCTCGGCGGAGCGGCCCGGGTCGTCGGTTTCGGCGACCAGGTCTTCATCCTCGTCGTCCAGGTCCTCGGCATCGTCGTCGGCGCGCGCCGCTGCCGGCACCGCGTCCTCCAGTTCCACCAGGCCGTCGACCACGTCGTCCACGCCCAACTGGCCCTTTTCAATCTTTGCCGCCAGTCCCAGCAGCTCGGCCACCACCGCGGGGCTCGCCGAAATGGCGCCGATCATTTCCTGGCGGCCGTCTTCGATGCGGCGCGCGATCTCGACCTCACCTTCGCGGGTCAGCAATTGCGTCGTTGCCATTTCGCGCATGTACATGCGCACCGGATCGGTGCTGCGGCCGTAATCTTCGTCGCCGGACAGCGCGGTCGCTGCCACGGCCTCGACTTCATCGTCGCTCGCCGCCGACACCACGCGGTCCGACAGCAGCAGCAAGGCGTCGTCCGGGGCCTGGTCGACCACGGAAATGCCCATGTCGCCGATGGTCTGCATGATTTCGGCGATGGTTTCGCTGTCGATCACATCGTCGGGCAGATGGTCGTGGATCTCGGCGTGCGTCAGGTAGCCGCGCTCCTTGCCGAGCTTGATCAGAACCGCGAGCTGCTTGCGATGCTTGTCCAGCCCCTCGTCCGCCTGCTTGCCGCCGGTCTTCGCGCGGCGCACCTTTGCCGCGCGCTGTTCCGCGTATTCGGCGGCGTTCCACTCGGCGACTTCCTCGCTGTCCAGGACCACCGTCGAGGGTTTGCGGCCGGCACGGCTGGCCGGCGCCGCTTCGATGCTTTCGGCGGCAGGCGCAGGCACGGGCGCCGGTGCAACCGGCTCAGCCTTGGCTGCAGGCGCGACCGCAGGCGCTTCGCCCTTGATCGCCTTCTTGACGACACGGACCTTGCCTTTCGGCTGTACTGCAGGCTGTACCGGGTCGGCGGCAGGTACGACGGGTTCGGGCTGCGCCGGTGCGGCTTCGACAACCGGCACAGGCGCAGCCGGCGCGGCCTCGGGCTGGAACGACGCGACGAGGCGCGAACGCTTCCTGACGACGACGGGCGCGGGAGCAGCCGGAGCAGTGCTTGCGGCATCTGCCTCGACCGCGGCAGCCGATTCCTCCGCGGCCGGCGCCGTCACGGCGTCCGCCGGTTGGGCTTCTTCCGTCTTCACTTCCACCGGCTTGGCTTCCTCAGGCTTGAGAGGCGCAGGCGGAACCGCCAGGCGCGAGCGCCGCACGACGATGGTCGGTGCACGCGTTGCGCCTGTCTCTGCCGATGCGCCGGCTGCGGACTCCGGTGCGGACAACGAACTCTCTACAACAGTGGCCGGCCGCGGTGCGCGCGCCGACAAGGTCAAAGTCTTCAGATTCTTGTTCATCAATACACATCTAGCCAGCCACGGACCTTGCGCCATATGGAATGGCCGGCGCGCGTTCATGCGCAGCCTGCAGGGGCAATGGCAAATTCAACTGCAACCGCCAAAACACGCTCCTGGCCGGACTGACGGCCGGGTATGGAAACGCGTACGTTCGTGAGAGTGTATTTGGCGGGGAAGTAACTGGTTTTGCCGAAAGGCAAAAAGGATCGGGATTATAACGAACTTCGCCGAATCGCATCATTGATTTCATTCGTCGCGCGCAGTTCCCGCGACAGATGCGCTTCTTTCGCGTGCTACCTCAGGACGTAACTCGCCAGCACAGCCTGCACTTCATAAATGCTCAGCCGCTTGTTGAACTGCTTCTGGATCGGCGCAGGCACGCCCGATATCCAGATCTTCAGCTCGGCTTCGAGATCGAAATGGCCGGCGGTTTCAACGCTGAAGTGCGTGATGCTCCGGTAGGGAATGGAATGGTATTCGACCTTGCTGCCGGTCAGGCCTTGTTTGTCGACCAGCACGAGGCGCTTGTCGGTAAACACGAAATAATCCCGGATGAGCTGGTAGACGTGTTCTACCCGCTCTCCGGGAGCGAGGATGCGGCTGAATTCCTGTTGCACCGTTGCGGCGTCGATCTTCGACGCGTTACCCAGCAAACCATCGAGCAGGCCCATTGCGAGTCTCCTTTGGTTGACAGCATGCGCCGGCGCCGCCGGCAGGATCAGGAAAGCAGTATGCCCGTCAGGCGGGGCAAAGCGCCGGCGCGCCTGTCGCCATCCGTTCCACCGGTTCGCCCTGCTTGTCGAAATCGATGCGCGCGACCCACTGGTCATGCAGGCTTTGCAGCGGGACGATGCATTCGCCCGACGCCATGCCATGGCTGCGCGCCCAGCGGCGGATGTAATCGTCGGTGCTCCAGATGCCGGGTGTTACCTTCGTGCGGTGTGTTGCGTCGTTTGGCAAGATCATTTCCTCCTCATGAGCCGCATAGATGAGGACGCCTTCGCAAAATGCAATGGCTGTCTCGATCCGGATAGCAGTTTCGATGCAAATCCGCGCCCGGCGTTCCATCCGCGCCCCGCATGCTTATTGTTATACTAACTTTCCTGCAATCAACTCCCCCGCTGCCGCGATGCCGACTCTGTCCTCCTACTACACCGCGATCCAACTGGCCCCCGCCGACACCACGTTCCGGCCGAAAGACTTGTTCACGCCGACCACGGAAGACGTCAACGGCGATGGCAAGACCGACCTGCTGGTGCTCGGCTCGTTCTACCCCGGATTGTCAAACAATTATTCCCCGCAGCCGGCCCGTCTTTTCCTGGGCGACGGCAAAGGCGGATTCACGCCGGCCAGCGAAGCAGTGATCAAGACGACGGCGGTGGGTGTGCACCCGCGCAAGGCGCTGTTTGCCGATTTCAACGGCGACGGCCGCAAGGACATGTATATCGCCGACCACGGCTGGGACACCGAACCCTTCCCCGGCGCCCAGAACAGGCTGTACCTCTCTCGCGCCGACGGTGGCTGGGACGACGCCTCGACCGGCCTGCCGCAACAGAGCGACTTCACCCACACCGCAGCCGCCGGCGACATCGACGGCGACGGCGACAACGACATTTTCGTCGGCAACGGCTACCCCGCGCAGGCAAAAATCCTGCCCTACATGCTGATCAACGATGGCAAGGGCAATTTCACGCCGACACAGGCCAATATTCCGGTGCAGTCCGGCCAGACCCTCGATACGCTCACCTCGCACAACTTCCCCGGCGCCACCCTGACCGACCTGAACGGCGACGCGCTTCCGGAATTGATGGTGACCGCCGACGCCAATGCCTCCTTCAATGCGCTGCGCCAGACCATCATCCTCTGGAACCAGGGCGGCAAATATTCGCAGGACGCAATGACGCAACTCGCGGCGCCCGCCGGCCTGCCGGCCTATATTGCGCTCGACATCCAGAAGATGGACTTCAACGGCGACGGCAGGCTGGACCTGGTGCAGGTGGGCACGAACGGCAGCCCGTTCTACGACGGCGCCTTCATCCAGTTGCTGCGCAACGACGGCAACAACGTGTACACCGACGTCACCGCCGAGTCCATGACAGCGGCGGAGGCAATGACTTCCGTGCCGGGCCAGACGAAGGGCAACCCGTGGGCGATGTGGGTCAAGGTCATCGACTTCAACAACGACGGCGTGATGGACTTCAGCGTCGAGTACAACGGCGGCAACCTGAAGGCCAGCACCCCGCTGGTGTGGCTCAACGACGGCAGCGGCCATTTCACCACCCTCAAGGCCAGCGACTTTGTCGCCGCCGGCGATGAATGGATGCTCGGCTCGGGACACCTCTACAAGACGGACAACGGCTACAGCGTCCTGAACACGCAATACTACGGCCCGGACGGCCTGCTGGTCGGCGGCTACCTCGCCTCCCAGCAATACAAGGGAAACCCTGCCTGGTACTTCACCGGGGGCGCTTCGGACGATCAGTTGAGCACCACCGCGACCGACAACACCATCGACGGCGGCGCCGGCACGGACAAGGTCGTTGCGGCCGGCGCACGGAACAACTACGCCATCACCAAGATCGCCGGCGGATTCAAGCTGCAGGACAGCAAGGGCACGGACGGCACCGATACGCTGAAGAATGTCGAGCAGATCCGTTTCACCGACATGACGGTGGACCTCACCATAGGCACCAACGCCGCCACGATCCCGGCCGCCAGCCTCAAAACGCTGCAGGAACTGTACGTCGCCTTCTTCAACCGAGTGCCGGATGCGGACGGGCTGAACTACTGGATCACGCAGTTCAAGAATGGCCAATCGATCAACAGCATCGCGGAAAGCTTCTACAGCGCTGCGGTGCAGTACAGTGACTTGACCGGCTATTCCTCGAGCATGACGAATGCCGATTTCGTGAAAGTGATCTACAAGAACGTGCTTGGAAGGACCGGTGCGAGCGCCCCGGCCGAGGCCGACGTGAACTACTGGGCGGAACAGCTCGTCAACGGCAACGAAACCAAGGGATCGCTGGTGAGCACCATGCTCAACTCGGCCCACACCTTCAAGGGGAATGCGACCTGGGGCTGGGTGGCCGACCTGCTCGACAACAAGGCGGCGGTGGCCAACTACATCGCCGTGCAGCAGGGCATTTCGTACAACAGTGCATCGGATTCGATCACCAAGGGCAGCGCGATCGCGGCGGCAGTCACGGCCAACGATACTACGGAAGCGCTGAAACTGATCGGCGTCACCGATAGCGGATTCGCGCTCGGCTGACCGGAAGCACGGTGGGTTTCGCTCACGCTCTACCCACCCTACCGTCCGTTATCGATTCGAATTACCGTTCAATGTAAAGGACCGTAGGGTGGGTAGAGCGAAGCGAAACCCACGAGCGCACCACCATTCGGGGCGACGCCAATGCGCCGCATTACTGCACCAGTGGCGACGCCGCCCCTTCCAGCGTCACGCCCTGGATATCCGCCTTCCCCACAAGAATCTGCAGGTATTGGTGCAGTGCGCGGTGCCAGGTCTGCTGCATCAGGGTTTCCGCGATCTGCGCCTTGACCGCGTCGAACGTCAGCAGCTTGCCTTCGACATGCTTCATCACCTGCAAGATGTGCAGGCCGAAGCGCGTTTCCACCGGGCGGCTGGCGATCTCGCCGTCCTGCAAACGGAACAGCACGCGTTCGAATTCCGGCACCGTCTGGCCGCGCGCGAGCTGACCAAGGTTGCCGCCGAGCGCGCCTGACGGGCAGTTCGAATAGGTCTTCGCCATTTCGGCAAAGCGTTCGGGGCACCGCTGCAGTTCCTCCAGCACCGCCTCCGCCGTACCGCGCAGGAATTCCAGCGATACCTCGGGCGTGACCTGGAACAGGATGTGGCGCGCTTCCACCAGTTCGCCGTAGGTGTACCGCGCCTGGTGGTTGCGGTAATAGGCTTCGCAGGCCGCCTCATCCGCCTCGGGCACCCGAACTTCCCGGGCGAACAGGGCCTCGATGCGGGCGTCCTCATCTGCACCGTCCATTCCGAGCCGGTCTGCTTCCTGCAGCAGCAGGGTGCGCAGAACCAGCTCGTGGACGGTCTCCTTCAATGGGTTTTCCGCTCTCTGGTGGTGGACAATTTCTTTTTCGATGGCGTCATCCGTGATCTCGACGCCGTTGACGGAAATACCCATTTTCTCCTCCTCCTCGTGAAATCAGCGCGGACGCACCAGCTGATAGGCGCGGCTCAGGTAGCCGACCGACGCAAAACCGCTCCACACGTGCACCAGGCGGGTGAACGGGAAAATCACAAACAGCGACATGCCCATGAACAGGTGCACCTTGAACAGCAGCGGCGCCTCGGCCAGGAAGCTTGCCGCATCGCCGCGGAAGGTGACGATGTGCTGCGCCCATTGCATGAAGAGCGTCATCAGGTGGCCGTCCGTGTGCGAAGCGGACAGGAAGATGGTGGACAGGCCGAGCAGCAGCGTGGCCAGGATCCACAGCAGGACGATCTTGTCCTTGATGCTGGTGACGGCGCGCAGGCGGTCGTTCGCAAAGCGGCGGGCCAGCAGGGTCAGCAGGCCGACCAGGCACAGCGTGCCCATGACGCCGCCGGCGGTCATCGCGATGATCTGCTTGGCGCCGTGCGACACGCCCAGCGCATCCCATACCCAGATCGGCGTGAGCAGACCGGCGGCGTGGCCGAAGAACAGGCCGATGATGCCGATGTGGAAGCAGATATTCCCGAAGCGCAGCGAACCGCGGTGCAGCAGCTGGCTGGATTCCGACTTCCAGGTGTATTGCTCGCGGTCGAAACGGACCAGGCTGCCGAGCAGGAAGATCGCCAGCGCGATGTACGGGAAGATCCCGAAGATGAATTGATGCAGGTAGTTCATGTGTATCTCCTATTTTGGTAGTGCGTCACTCCCGGTCCTGTAGGGTGGGTAGAGCGAAGCGAAACCCACCGTCGACGATCGCCGGGGCGCCTGGCGGGTTTCGCTGCGCTCTACCCACCCTACGGTTCTTTACGCGGGTGCGGCTTGCGGCCGCTGCCTGGGATGGAAATTGATCGGCTGCACGCCGCTCGATCCGCAGCTCAGCCCCTTGTTGAGCAGCGGCTCCACGCCATCGGCGCCGGGGCCCATCGTTTCCAGCAGTTCGTCCATGTCGCGGATCGGCGGCTCGGTCAGTTCTTCCGCGGGCACCGGGCTGAGCGCTTCGATGGCGGTGAACACGACCGCGTACGGGCTGTTGTTTCCCGCCAGCTTGCGGCCGAGGTGCGCCAGCACGTGCACGGCGTCCGACAGCAGACGGTCGGCCTCGTCGCTGTCAACCTGCGACAGGAATTCGAGGAACAGCGGCACGTAGTCCGGCAGGTCGTCGGCGCACATCTGCAGGCCGTGCTTGCCGTATTCCTGCATCAGGTCGACCATCGCCTGCCCGCGGTCACGCGACTCGCCGTGGATGTGCTCGAACAAATGCAGCGAGTGCGAGGGGTTGCGGTCGAAGGTCGACACGTAGTTTTCCTGCAGCGTCAGCAGGTCCTCGCCGGCGAGATAGGCGAACAGCGGCTGCAGCGTCGCCTTCAGCTCCGGACGGGCGTCCAGCACTGCGTACAGTTCGTCGAGCGCCGCGATCAGCGGCTCGTCGGGGTACATCAGCAAGGTGGACAAGACTTGAAAGTGTTGCATGGTCATTTCCTTATTCAAGGTCGGGTACGGACGGCAAGGTGGGACGGATTGGCGGACATCCCACCCTGCCTGAGGCGTCCTACACGCCCTCCGTCTCTTTCTTCTTCCTCGACTTGGGCATGTCGACGAAGATCACCGAACCCTGCTTCTTCTTGCCGAACAGGGAATGGTCGCTCACACCGTCCGAGCAGCCGTTGCCGAAGCTGAAGCCGCAGGAGCCTTTTTCGTTGAAGCTGTCTTCGACCATTTCCTTGTGGCTGGTCGGGATGACGAAGCGGTCTTCATAGTTGGCGATGGCCATGACGTGGTACATCTCTTCCACCTCCCCCTTGGAGAGGCCGACCTGCTTGAGCACATCCGGATTCTCGATGCCGTCCACCGACTTGGCGCGCATGTAGGCGCGCATGGCGAGCATGCGGTCGAGCGCGTGGACCACCGGCGCTTCCTTGCCCGCGGTGAGCAGGTTGGCGAGGTACTTGACCGGGATGCGCAGGCTCTTGGTATCCGGAATGATGCCGTTCATTCCCATCTTGCCGGACTCGGCCGCGGCCTGGATCGGCGACAGCGGCGGGATGTACCACACCATCGGCAGCGTGCGGTATTCCGGATGCAGCGGGAAAGCCACTTTCCATTCCATCGCCATCTTGTACACCGGCGACTTCTTCGCGGATTCGAGCCAGGATTCCGGGATGCCCTGCTTGCGCGCTTCCTCGATGACCTTGGGATCGTTCGGGTCGAGGAAGAGCTTGAGCTGGGCTTCGTACAGGTCCTGCTCGTCGGCCACGGAAGCGGCGGCTTCGATCTGGTCGGCGTCGTACAGCATCACGCCGAGGTAGCGGATACGGCCCACGCAGGTTTCCGAGCACACCGTCGGCTGGCCGGCTTCGATGCGCGGGAAGCAGAAGGTGCACTTCTCGGCCTTGCCGGAAGACCAGTTGTAATAGATCTTCTTGTACGGGCACCCGGAGATGCACATGCGCCAGCCGCGGCACTTGTCCTGGTCCACCAGCACGATGCCGTCGTCTTCACGCTTGTACACCGAGCCGGACGGGCAGGACGCGACGCAGGCCGGGTTCAGGCAGTGTTCGCACAGGCGCGGCAGGTACATCAGGAAGGTATTCTCGAAGGTGCCGTAGATTTCCTTCTGCACGCCGTCGAACAGCTTGTCCTTGCTGCGCTTGGCGAACTCGCCGCCGAGGTCGTCTTCCCAGTTCGGGCCCCATTCGATCTTGTCCATCTTCTGGCCGGTGATCACGGACACCGGTCGCGCCGTCGGAGGCGTTTCCGACAGCGGCGCGTTCTGCAGGCGTTCGTAGTCGTAGGTGAAGGGCTCGTAATAGTCGTCGATGGCCGGCAGGTTCGGGTTGGCGAAGATGTTGGAAAGGATCTTCAGCCGGCTGCCCTGGCGCGGCTCGATCTTGCCGTCGCTGTTGCGCTTCCAGCCGCCGTTCCACTTGTCCTGGTTTTCCCATTCCTTCGGGTAACCGACGCCCGGCTTGGATTCGACGTTGTTGAACCATGCGTACTCCACACCGTCGCGGCTGGTCCAGACGTTCTTGCAGGTGACCGAACAGGTATGGCAACCGATACACTTGTCCAGGTTCAGCACCATGCCAATTTGTGCTCTGATTTTCATGTTTGCTCCAGAATGGTGACTGTGTGATTACGCCTTCTCTTTCAACGGCCCTTCCAGCCAGTCGACCTTCTTCACCTTGCGCACCAGCACGAACTCATCACGGTTCGAGCCGACGGTGCCGTAGTAGTTGAAGCCGTACGAAAGCTGCGCGTAGCCGCCAATCATGTGCGTGGGCTTGGTCACGGCGCGGGTCACCGAGTTGTGGATGCCGCCGCGCATGCCCGAGGTTTCCGCACCCGGCATGTTCACGATCTTTTCCTGCGCGTGGTACATCAGCGTCATGCCGACCGGAACGCGCTGGCTGACAACGGCGCGGGCGACCAGGGTGCCGTTGACGTTGAAGACTTCGATCCAGTCGTTGTCTTCGATGCCGGCTTCCTTGGCGTCGATTTCCGACAGCCACACGTGCGGCCCGCCGCGCGACAGCGTGAGCATGCGCAGGTTGTCCGAGTAGGTCGAGTGGATGCCCCACTTCTGGTGCGGCGTGATCCAGTTGAGCGCAATCTCCTTGTTGCCGTTCGGACGCTTGCCCATGATCTGGCCGGTGGTCTTGGTATTGATCGCCGGCTTGTACACGCACAGCCCTTCGCCGAACTCGCGCATCCACAGGTGATCCTGGTAGAACTGCTGGCGGCCGGTCAGGGTGCGCCAGGGGATCAGCTCGTGCACGTTGGTATAGCCGGCGTTGTAGCTGACCTCTTCGCTTTCCAGGCCCGACCACGTCGGCGAGGAAATGATCTTGCGCGGCTGCGCCTGCACGTCGCGGAAGCGGATGCTGTCGTGCTCGCGCGGGATGGCCAGGTGCGTATGGTCGCGGCCGGTAATCTTGGACAGCGCGTCCCAGGCCTTCACCGCGACATGGCCATTGGTTTCCGGCGCCAGCGACAGGATCATTTCGGCGGCGTCGATCGCGCTTTCCAGGCGCGGCTGGCCCTTGGATACGCCCTCTTCCGTCACCACCCGGTTCAGGCCGCGCAGCACATCGACTTCATGCTCGGTCTTCCAGCTGATGCCCTTGCCGCCATTGCCCACCTTTTCCAGCAGGGGGCCGATGGAGGTGAACTTCTTGTAAACATCCTTGTAGTTGCGCTCGACCACTGCCATTGCCGGCATCGTCTTGCCGGGGACCGGTTCGCATTCGCCTGCGCGCCAATCCTTCGGATCAAACGGCTGGCCGAGTTCGCCCGGGGTGTCGTGCATCAGCGGGGTCAGCACCAGATCCTTTTGCGTGCCGAGGTAATCGCCGGCGATCTCGGTGAACTTCTTCGCGATGCCCTTGTAGATTTCCCAGTCGGATTTGGCCTTCCACAGCGGCTGCACGGCTTCGGACAGCGGGTGGATGAACGGGTGCATGTCCGAGGTATTCAGGTCGTCCTTCTCGTACCAGGTCGCGGTGGGCAGCACGATGTCGCCGTACAGCGCGGTGGTCGACATACGGAAGTCGAGCACGACCAGCAGGTCGAGCTTGCCTTCGGCGGCCGGGCGCACCTTGATGTCGCGCGGCTTGACGCAGCCTTCTTCCTCGCTCATCAGCGCGTTCTGCGTGCCGAGCAGGTACTTCAGGAAGTATTCGTGGCCCTTGCCCGAGCTGCCCAGGATGTTGGAACGCCACACGAACATGTTGCGCGGGAAGTTGGCGGGATTGTCCGGATCGTCGCAGGACAGGTTCAGCTTGCCATCCTTGAGCTGCGACACGGCGTATTTCACCGGATCCAGGCCGGCGGCTTCCGCTGCACGCGTGACTTCCAGCGGATTGGTTTCCAGCTGCGGTGCCGAAGGCAGCCAGCCGAGGCGTTCCGCCTTGGCATTGAAGTCGATCATCGACATCTTGGAGAACTCGCCATCCGCCGTCGGGCACAGGATCTCGTTGCTGTGCAGCTTCTCGTGGCGCCACTGGCTGGTGTGCGCGTAGAAGAAGGAGGTGGAGTTCATCTGGCGCGCCGGACGGTTCCAGTCGAGCGCGAAGGCCAGCGGAGTCCAGCCGGTCTGCGGGCGCAGTTTTTCCTGGCCCACGTAGTGCGCCCAGCCGCCGCCGGACTGGCCGACGCAGCCGCACATCATCAGCATGTTGATGATGCCGCGGTAAGTCATGTCCATGTGGTACCAGTGGTTCAGCGCGGCGCCGACAATGACCATGCTCTTGCCACGGGTGCGGTCGGCGTTGTCGGCGAATTCGCGGGCCACGGTGATCACGTCCGCGCGCTTGACGCCGGTGTGCTTCTCCTGCCATGCCGGGGTGTAGGGGACGTCGTCGTCATAGCTGGTGGCGACATTGCCGCCGCCCAGGCCGCGGTCGACGCCGTAGTTGGCCATCGACAGGTCGTACACGGTGGCGACCAGCGCGGTCGTCCCGTCGGCCAGCTGCACCTTCTTCACCGGCACGTTGCGCAGCAGCATGTCGTTCGCATCGCGGCCGCCGAAGTAGGCGAAGCCGACGGCCGCCACGTCATCCTTGCTGTCGATCAGCGACAGTTTCGGATCGACGGGCTTGCCGCTCTTGCCTTCCTTCAGTTCCAGGTTCCACTTGCCGGACTCGCCCCAGCGGAAACCGATGGAACCGCTCGGCGCGACGATGTCGCCCGTGGCTTCGTCGATGACCAGGGTCTTCCATTCCGGGTTGTTGCTCTCGTCGAGATTGTTGGCGAGATGCGAGGCGCGCAGGAAGTAATCCGGTACGAGGTAGCCGTTCTTTTCCTTGAGCAGCACCAGCATCGGGAAGTCGGTGTACTGCTTGCCGTACTCGCGGAAGTAGGACGACTTGCCGGTGGCGTGGAATTCCTTGAGGATCACGTGACCCATCGCCATCGCCAGCGCGGCGTCGGTGCCCTGCTTCGGCGCCAGCCAGATGTCGCCGAACTTGGCCATCTCGCCGAAGTCGGAGGACACGGCAACGGTCTTGGTACCCTTGTAGCGCACTTCGGTGTAGAAATGCGCATCAGGGGTACGGGTCATCGGGATGTTGGAGCCCCACACCATCAGGTAGGTGGAGTTGTACCAGTCGGCGGACTCGGGCACGTCGGTCTGCTCGCCCCAGATCTGCGGCGAGGACGGCGGCAGGTCGCAGTACCAGTCGTAGAAGCTCATGGCCACGCCGCCGATCAGCGACAGGTAGCGGGTGCCGGCGGCATAGCTGACCATGGACATCGCGGGAATCGGCGAGAAGCCGATGATGCGGTCCGGGCCGTATTTCTTGATGGTGAACGCATTGGACGCGGCGATGATTTCGTTGACCTCATCCCACTCGGCGCGCACGAAACCGCCCTGCCCGCGCACCTTCTTGTACTTGGCGGCGCGTTCCGGATCCTGGCTGATGTATTCCCAG
Organism: Noviherbaspirillum sp.; assembly: GCF_035654295.1. Taxonomy (GTDB): domain Bacteria; phylum Pseudomonadota; class Gammaproteobacteria; order Burkholderiales; family Burkholderiaceae_D; genus Noviherbaspirillum. The sequence goes on from NZ_DASRXF010000094.1 coordinate 17,247, forward strand.
GCCGCGATTGGCGACATGGTCTTGCGCGCCTCGCGCCACATCTGCATCAGGCGGCCGCGCACCATCGGATACTTCACGCGCTGGGCGGAATACACGTACCAGGAATACGAAGCGCCGCGCGGGCAGCCGCGCGGCTCGTGGTTCGGCAGGTCCGGGCGGGTGCGAGGATAGTCGGTCTGCTGGGTTTCCCAGGTGATCAGGCCATTCTTCACATACACCTTCCAGCTGCACGAACCCGTGCAATTGGCGCCGTGCGTGGAGCGCACGATCTTGTCGTGCTGCCAGCGCTGGCGATAGGCGTTTTCCCAGGTGCGGTCTTCATGCACAACCGCGCCGTGGCCGTTGGAAAAGGTTTCCTTCGGCTTGCTGAAGAATTTCAGGCGGTCCAGAAAGTGACTCATGGTTTCTCCATACGTGCGCCTTTTTCGAGGCGCCTTGTTGTAACTGCTTTGGCTCTGGGTGAAGTCTACGTAGCCACCCTCGGCCTTCCTATTCGCAAGAAGTCGGTT
>NZ_DASRXF010000095.1:0-2729 GCF_035654295.1 Noviherbaspirillum sp.
GACCCCGTCCTACTGCGCGCCCGACTACGGCATGCCGGCGCCGAAGTCCCATCCCACTTCGTTCGACTTCAACGCGTCGCAGTCCATCGGCCAGTCGCAAAACGTCATGAACAACAACGGCAACAACGTCGCGTTCGCCCACGGCATCACGTCCACCGTGAACCCGACTCAGTCCGCCAACAACAACATCAACTTCTAATCGCTTTTTACTACTTGCCCGACCACACCCAAGGAGACCCGAAATGACCACCACCCTGCTGATCAAAGACCTCGCCGTTGCCACCGAACTCGACCGCGCCGAAATGGCATCGGTCAGTGGCGGCAGCTGCTACTACAAGCAGCCTTCCTGCTGGACCCCGACCTACTGCGTGCCCGACTACGGCATGCCGGCACCCAAGGCCCATCCGTCGTCCGTCTCGATCGATGCGGCGCAATCCATCGGCCAGTCGCAGAACGTCGTCAACAACAACGGCAACAACGCAGCCTTCGTGTGCGGCATCACGTCGACGGTGAACCCGACGCAGAGCGCCAACAACAACATCAACTTCTGATTTGTTTCGTTCAACATCCCATTCAAGGAGAACACCATGTCCACACTGATGATCAAGGACCTGTCCGCCACCGTCGAACTCGACCATTCCGCCATGGCTTCCGTACGCGGCGGCTACGACAAGGCCTACACCGGCTCCATGTCGATGCATTCGGCCGGCGCCAAGGCGCCCTCGTACACCGCCCCGGCGAACACCTACAGCTTCGATGCCAGCCAGCTGATCGGCCAGGCGCAGAACGTCACCAACAACAACGGCAACTGCGTCGCGTTCGCCAACTGCATCACCTCGACGGTCAACCCGACCCAGAGCGCGAACAACAACATCAACTTCTAAGGAGAACGGCTCATGTCGAACCTCACCATCCAAGACCTGCCGCGCGCCGATGCGCTCGATGGCAAGGCGATGTCGGCAGTACGCGGCGGCAATTCCTGGCTCAAGGGCTTGGGGCCGGTCGCCAATGTCAACATCGACCTGAACCAGAACATCGCGCAGATGCAGAACATCGAAGTGAACGCGCTCAACAACGTCGGTGTCATCGGCGCCGGTTTCGGGCCGCTGAAGCTGGACGTCAGCCCCTCTCAGTGGGCGTATGCCGACGCGAAGCTCTGATCGCGCCGGAATGAGAAAAGGCCCGCCGGTCGTCCCGGCGGGCCTTGCTCGTGCATTGTCAAAAAAACACGCTTGACCAAGTGCAAATGTAAGCAATTGTTAGCCTGTCCACCGAATCCCGTCCTGCTGCGTTATGTGCCTGACACCAACAACCCGCATCGGGATTTCTCATGGACATTCAGCCCAAATTCGAAGCCGACCTGACCGTCAAATCGTTCGCCTATGCCGCCGGGCAGCTGGCCCGCTCGCAGGCCGCCCTTGCGCCGTCCGCGCAATACGAACGCATCCTGAACGAAGCGGAAAAGCACCGCAGCGCCCTGCGCCTGGTCCTGCGAGACGCCTTCGAAATGGCTGAACAGGCGGTGCGCAAGCACACCCTCACGAAGGCGGAATGCCATCAGCTGCGCGAATCGACAGCACAGACCATCGAACAGGCGCAGCAGGCGATCACGCGCATCGCCGCGCAATACGCGCCGCACAGACTCGCTGCCTGAGCGGCGGCATTGCAGGGTGGCGCCAGCAGGCAGGCTGGCGCTACCGTGCACTTCCTACTGGATCACCCCGCACACCACGCGCGCCCCGCCGCCGCCGAGCGGCGCAGGATGGTCGGCATGGTTATCCCCGCCTGCGTGGACCATGAGCGACCTGCCGCGCACATCCGCCAGCTTCAGGCGCGGCGACAGCACCGCGTTGCTCGCATTGCCCTGCATGTCGACATACAGCGGCGGCAAGTCGCCGAGGTGGCCGTCGCCCCAGGGCAGGCCGTGCTTCTTCGTGCCGGCCGGATCGTAGTGGCCGCCGGCAGCCAGCGCCGCCACCATTTTTCCGTTCTGTTCCTTGGGGTCGCAGCTCGGGTTTTCATGCACGTGGAAACCGTGCACACCCTGCGTCAATCCCGTGAGCGTGGGCGTGAATTCGAGCCCGTACTGCGTTTCGCGGATCACTACCTTGCCGGCGGATGCGCCCGCGCCGGTCTCGCTCACCGCCTTCATCTCCACCGTCACGCTCTGCGATTGCGCCATCGCTCCCGAACACAGCGCAAGCGCCGCGATCGATGCGAATGCCTTGAGTCGAACTTGCATGATTTTTTCCTTTTTCTCGCGTTATCCGTTGTGGGAAAGGTCTCCGGCTTTCTTGCTGCGGTCCATGCCGACATCCTCGTTGTTGCATGACTTTATCAGCCGGATTTTTCGCGCCGGTTGACGAAGCTCAGTGCAGGGACAATCGCCCCCACCCTTACCCCAGGGCAGCAATCGACATCCCGCGCACCGCCTGTCGTCGCCTGGCAAACAGTCTTCCTGCATCTGTTGGCCCGGTACCGTCTGCCCGGCGGCGGCAGAATCGGAGAGGGTATTGTAACGACGCCAGGCAAAATTCGGTTTTCACTTTAAGTTCAATCACTTACGCCATTCTTACGTGATCCAGGCAGGCGCTGGCACACTCCTCGCAATAGGTATGTCGAGCGCAACGAAATGCTCGTCCAACCCAACCAACTCTAGGAGATACACCATGACCACTCTGCTCATCAAAGACCTCGCCGCCGCCACCGAACTCGACCGTGCCGGCATG
>NZ_DASRXF010000096.1:0-28890 GCF_035654295.1 Noviherbaspirillum sp.
GAGAGCCAGAGGGATTACATTATGAACACCAGTGAACTGAATTTCGCCTACAAGGTACGGCATGCGCTGAACGAGAGCGCCGATAAACTTCCGCCATCCACCGCGGAAAAGCTCGCATCCGCGCGCAAAGTCGCTCTTTCACGCCAGAAGAAGGAGTCCGGGCTGCGTGTGTTTGTCTCGCTCCGCCTGCTTGCGGGCGACGCCGGGCGCTTTTTCAGCGAGCCGCTTGCCTGGCTGGGGCGCATGGGCGTGATGGTGCCCGTGATCGCCCTGTTTGCACTCATGGCAAGCATCTACCAGGTCGAGCAGGAGCACATCAGCAACACGGCGGAAATGGATGCCGAGGTGCTGGCTGACGAGCTGCCGCTGTCGGCATACCTGGACAACGGATTCAATGCCTTCCTGGCGTCCGGGGATGATTGACATGAATCGAAAGACATTCGCGCCGGCCGCCCGCCTCCTGCGGGCGGTCTGCTTTCTGGCCGTGCCGCTCGCGGCAGGCCTGGCGCTCCCGGGCGGCACCACCGCCCAGACCGCGGGGGTACCGCCCGCATCTGCCGCACCGGCGGTCTCCAAGCCCTTGTGGTCGGACCTGAACGCCGCACAGCAGCAGGCACTGGCCCCGCTGGCCGTCGAATGGGACATGCTCGAACCTGTCCGCAAGAACAAATGGCTCGCGATCGCCAACAAGTTTGGCGCCATGAAGCCGGAGGAACAGCAGCGCATGCAGGAACGCATGCGCGACTGGGTCAAGCTCACGCCCGAACAGCGCCGCCTGGCACGCGAGAACTATGTCCGCGCGAAGAAGCTGAAACCGGACCAGAAGTCCGCGCAGTGGGAGCAGTATCAGCAACTGACGGAAGAAGAGAAGAAAAAACTGGGCGCCGATACCGCGGCGAAAAAGAAGGTCGCCACCCTTCCCCCGCCGGGCGCCCAGGACAAGCAGGCAAAACCCCTGCCCCCGATCAAGGCCACGCCCAAGCCGGTCCTCGAACAATCCGTGACACCCAAGGCCGCCAACCGGTCGGCCTTGCAACCGTCCGTACCTCCCGACTCGAAGTAAGCAGAACAATTGGATACAACCGCAACTCCCACGCTTCGGCGACGCTTTGCCAGCATGCTTTATGAATCCATGCTGATTTTTGCCGTGCTGTTCATTTTTGGAGGGATGTTCTCCATCCTGATGGAACAGAAGCACGCGCTCTATCTGCGCGGTCTCATGCAGGACTGGCTGCTCCTCCTGCTGGCACTGTACTTCGTCTGGTTCTGGACGCACGGCGGACAGACGCTCGCAATGCAGACCTGGCGTATCCGCCTGGTCACGATCGACGGCGGCCCTGTCGGCTTCAAGCGTGCGCTGGGGCGGTTCATCCTGTCATGGATGTGGATCATGCCCGGACTCGTGGCCGCATGGGCCATCGGTGCCAAGGCATGGATGCTCGTCCTGATCCCGGCGGCGAATGTGGTGCTGTGGGCGCTGGCGGCGTTCCTCGATCCGCAGCGGCAGTTCCTCCACGACCGCATTGCCGGTACGCGCCTTATCTCGTTCGATCCGCCGGAGGGAAAGCCGGCAAAGAAACTGCGCTCAACCTGAGCGGCTGCGGAACGGCTCGGCCTCTCCGGCATACAGGCGCCGCATGATCGCCGTCTCGCGCTGCACGGCCGTGTCCACGAAGGCCCTCGGATCTTTCATGCTTTTGAAGGCCTTGAATCCGCGCTCCAGGAAACTTTGCAGTTCCCCCAGGCCGGCGAGTTTCGCCGGCCCTCTCATCATTGCAAGCGTGCTGCCGATCAGCGGAACGCGGATCAGCTCGCATAGTGCCCGGCCGACAGAGGCGACATGGTCGATCTGCAATTCCCTGTCGGCCCGCGTCCCTGCCTTGCGATAAGCCTCGATGTAGTCATTCTCGGCGAATGTTTCGCCCAGGCGGTCCGCCATTGCCGCATCGAGGCGCTCGGACAGCGCGTCGAGCGTGATGGCATCGGCGACCGTCGCCAGCGCCGCCGCCGGCAACAACCGCTCCATTGCCGGCACGACCCGCTCCAGGCTGGCATCCCTGTCCGTCAGGTCCGCCGTGCTGTAGAGGTCGTGCAGGAAAAACTGCGCCGCGGCACGGGTATCGGGCGACGCCAACTGGTCTGCATGGGTGTCAGCCATGCGCTGCGCCTGGAAAGCGCGCACGGCGAGACGCGCGGCATGGAGTTTGGGATCGCTCTTCGCAGCCTGACGTGCGGCAATCACCGATGCCAGTTCACGGCGAAGGGCGGAAACCACTTGCGGGTTGCTCATGATGTCAGCCTGCTTTCTGGTATCGCACATTTTGCATAGCGCGATTTTGCCCCGGCACGAGAGGACGCAGCGCAAGAACAGGGCGTCTAGAGCTAGAACTCTACTTTGCTCCGGGTGTGCGCGAAAGCGCTGGAGTACACTGCAAAAAACAAGAAAGCGATGGAGACATGGCAACCAACTCATCCCGACGTACTTTCCTGAAAGTCGGGCTGTTCGGCACGCTCGCGCTCGCGGCGGCCGGCAGCCTGTACCGCGTCACGCGCCCCGCAGAGACGCCGCGCCCCTTCGAGATGGACGATGCGGCGAGGTCCATACTCGCAGCGATCGTACCGGCAATGCTCAAGGATGCCGTCACCTCTCAGGCGGAGGTGGACGCAGCCGTCGGTTACGTCGACGACGCCATCCTCGGCCTGCCGCTTTCCGCACAAAAAGAACTCCAGGATCTTTTCGCCCTGCTGGCTCTCGCGCCCTCGCGGCGGCTGCTGGCCGGCGTCCCCGATGACTGGCGTAATGCGAAACCCGAAGACGTCGCCGCCTTCCTGCAAGACTGGCGCTTCAGCCGCGTTGCCCTCTTCCAGGGAGCCTATCTCGGCCTGCACGACCTCATCGCCGGCTCCTGGTACGCCCAGGAGTCCACATGGGCGTCCATCGGTTATCCCGGTCCGATCAAGGAATTGAGTTGAGAGGCTCCATGACAATGTCTTCGAACAACACCATCCCCGATCCGATACAAGCCGGCCTTGCCAAGGGCTGGAAAGTGATCGACGCCTCCGCACTGCAGGACAACATGCGCGTCGAAGCCGACGTGGCAGTGATCGGCACCGGCGCCGGCGGCGGTGTCACCGCGGAAATCCTGGCGCTTGCGGGCCTGAACGTCGTCCTCATCGAGGAGGGCCCGCTGAAGTCATCGAAAGACTTCAAGATGCGCGAGGCCCAGGCGTATCCGACCCTCTACCAGGAATCGGCCGCACGCAAGACCAAGGACAAGGCGATCAACATCCTGCAGGGCCGCGCCGTTGGCGGCTCGACGACGGTGAATTGGACGTCCAGCTTCCGCACACCGAACGGAACGCTCGCGCACTGGCAGCAGAAATTCGGCTTGAAGGATTACACCCCGGAAGCGCTGGCGCCGTGGTTTGCAATGATGGAGCAGCGGCTGAACATCGGCGTGTGGCTGACACCGCCGAACGAGAACAACGACCTGCTCAAGCGCGGCGCGGCCAAGCTGGGCATTCCCGCCGCGGCAATCTTGCGCAACGTCAAAGGATGCTGGAACCTGGGGTACTGCGGCATGGGTTGCCCCACCAACGCCAAGCAGTCGATGCTGGTCACCACCATCCCATCGGCGCTCGAACACGGCGCTACCCTGCTCACCCGCACCCGCGCGCAGAAACTGGCGCTGAACGGGGACAAGGTGACCGGCCTGGCATGCGTGGCGCTCGACGGCACCGGCCTTGCGCACACAGGAAAGACGATCGAAGTCCGTGCGCGCCACTATGTCGTCGCCGGCGGCGCAATCAATTCGCCTGCCTTGCTGATGCGCTCCGGCGCACCCGATCCTCACGGCCTGCTGGGCAAGCGCACCTTCCTGCACCCAACAACCATTTCCGCCGCACTCTTCGACCACAAGGTGGAAGGATTTTCCGGCGCGCCGCAAACCATCTATTCCGACCATTTCCTCGATACCCAGGCGATCGACGGGCCGATCGGTTACAAGCTGGAAGCGCCGCCGCTGCATCCCCTGCTCTTCGCCTCGACCATGCACGGCTTCGGCGCCGAGCATTCCGAGAGAATGCGCCTGTTCCCCAACACGCATGCGCTGCTTGCACTCCTGCGCGACGGCTTCCATGAACACTCCCTCGGCGGCACGGTGCAACTGAGGAATGACGGTTCGCCGGTGCTCGACTACCCGATCTCCGATTTCGTCTGGGACGGCGTCAGGCGTTCGCTGCTCAGCATGGCGGAAATCCAGTTCGCCGCAGGTGCGAAGAGCGTCCACCCGGTGCATGAAAAGGCGGAGGGATACACAAGCTGGGAAGCGGCGAAGAAGGCGATCAACGACTTGCCGTACAAGCCCCTGCTGGGGCGAGTCGTGTCCGCGCACGTCATGGGCGGCTGCGGCATGTCGGACGATGTACGGAGCGGCGTCGTTTCATCGAAGGGGCGATATCACGGAGTGGCAAACCTGTCGGTCCACGACGGCTCTCTGTTCCCCACCTCGATCGGCGCCAATCCGCAGTTGTCGATCTACGGAATCACAGCTAAGCTGGCAAGTACGCTGGCAAACGATCTCACAGGAAAGCCGGCACCGACGCCTACCGCTGCCTGATGCATGGTTGTACGAATCACGAGACTCTTGCTGCTGATCCAGATGCTTGCCGCAGCGGCCATTGCAGCCGCTGCGATGCAATTCTTCGACGTCGGCAATGCCGCTTTGGCGGCGGTCATCGGCATCGCCATCGTTCTTCTTGTCCGGCTTGTCATCACGGGCAATAACTTCCTTCTTGCAGCACGGCACCGTAGCGAGACGCCGATGCACCATCGGATCAAAACCTGGACCGGTGTCAGGCTGTTCCTCTACGAATTCCGCGCGACGATGACGGCCTCATCCTGGACCATGCCGTTCCGCACCTTTTCAGTACGGATGCCGGCACAGCCGCAGGGCCTGCCTGTCCTGCTGGTGCATGGCTACGGGTGCAACAGCGGCTACTGGCACGCCATGAGCAAGTCCTTGCAGAAGGCAAACATTACTCACCGCGCCGTCGACCTGGAACCGGTGATCGGAAGCATCGACGAGTATGCACCTCTGATTCACAGGGCAGTCGAAACGCTGTGCCGGGAGACCGGCAGCGACAAGGTGGTGATCGTGGCGCACAGCATGGGCGGTCTTGCCTCGCGTGCCTACCTGCGCGACCATGGCCCGGCGCGGATCGCCCGGCTGATCACGCTCGGTACGCCGCATCACGGCACCAGCCTCGCTCACTTCGGTGTGGGGCTGAATACCCATCAGATGCAGTGGACGGCGAGTGAGCAGGAGGGCCTCTCAAGCGAATGGCTGCGCAAACTGAAGTCAGGCGAGAACCCGGCGATCTACCGCCTGATGGTCTCCATCTATTCGCACCATGACAACATCATTTCGCCGCAGACGTCGTCGCATCTGGATGGCGCAAAAAATATCGAACTGAACGGCATCGGTCATGTTGCCCTCGGGTTCGATCCCGAGGTGCAGGCGATGGTCATCCGCGAAGTCCGGGATGCATCGGCCCGGCATGCACCAATCCCGGCGCCGTACGCCGCCCTAAAGCCAGCCTGATTTCTTGAAGCGCCGGTAAAGATACGCACACAAGGCCGCCACGAAACAGAGCGCCGCGGGGTAACCGTATCTCCATTTCAGCTCCGGCATGTATTCGAAGTTCATGCCCCAGATGCCAACGAATGCGGTCGCCACCGCGAAAATCGCCGCCCACGCCGCCAAGCGCTTGTTGACTTCGCTTTCCTCGATCGTGACCATCGACAGGTTGACCTGGATCGCCGTCGCGATCGTATCCCGGATATTGTCGATCGAGGTGTTGATGCGGTAAAGGTGGTCGTACACGTCGCGGAAATATTCCTGCGTGTTCATGCAGATGCGTGGCACCCTTCCCCCGAAAAGCCGCGCCGATGCCTCCATCAAAGGCGTGACCGCATGCTTGAGCGTGGTGACTTTGCGCTTGAGCTGGTAGAGGCGTTCGATGTTGGCGCGCTCCGATCCCTTGTTGAAGATCTGATCCTCGATGGTTTCCAGTTCCCGCTCCAGCGCATCGATCACCGGGAAATAGCGGTCGACGACCGCGTCCATGAGCGCGTAAAAGACGAATGCCGAGCCTTGCTTCAGGAGCTGGGGCTCGCGCTCGCAGCGGGCGCGCACGCCCAGGAAGCCCTGTTCGCTCTCGTTCCGCACGGACACGACGTAATTCTCTTCCACGAAGATGTCCAGCTCGCCCACGCGCAAGTCGCCGTCAACCATCTCGATCATGTGGACCACCGCGAAGAGCGAATCGCCGTACTCTTCGATCTTCGGCCGCTGGTGGCCGTGCAGCGCATCCTCGACGGCCAGTTCATGCAGGTTGAACTCCGCCTGCATGGTCTTGAGCTCTTTCAGCTCAGCATCCTTCAGCGCCACCCACACAAAGCAATCCGGCAGCTTCAGGTACGCGCCGATCTTGTCGATCGACACGTCAGTCAAGCGCTTTCCATCCTGATAGGCCACACAGTTGATGAGCATGGAATTCTCCGAAACGCAGATTGGTTGAGCTTACACCGAAGGCGGTCGGCATTTCTTGGCAGAACGCAGGCGGATCAACGCAATTCGATGATCCCGTTCGCCGTCGCAAGGCGGGCAACGAGGTACGGCATCTGGCCATCCCCCTGCCGGATACAAAGCCGGCCATCTTCCTTCAATCCGATTTGCGACCAGGCAGCGCGTAATTGTTCTGGATGCGGATGATATGCCTCAAGCCGTTCGAGCCTGCATCCCGAGGCCGGCATGATATGGGTCGGATGCGTACCGCCCGGCCACTGGATGACTGTCGGAATAGTCCCGCCTTCCAGCAATGCGCCGTCGTCCCGGATAGTGATCTGCCAGGACAGCTGCCCGCGCTGCATGTCGCGCACAGGACCGAGCTCAGGCAGCGCGGATACTGCGGCGGCAATATCAGTTGTGCCGGCAACAAAAGTAGCGAGATAGGGGCCGGCGGCAGCACGTTCGCGCTGATCCGGCTGGTCCATGCCGAACCAGCGCGGACAATCGGTAGCGCCAGCCTGGGGATTGACGGCAATGACTTCCAGATAAATGCCATCGTCGAGGTTCAACAGGTAATTGTGCGTCCCGACGCGCGCGTGTTCACCACCCTTCACGAGCGTGACACCCAGCGCCTTTTCGCAGAAATCAACACCGGCTTCCAAGTTGGATGCGACGATGACGACATGGTCGAGCCTGGATTCAATCCGCTGCATGCTTTCTTCCCGTAATCCTGTTTTTCTTTGGGCCAATCCTGCGTCGCCCGCGATTTGAACTTTTCAGTCCTGCCCGAAACCTATCCTCTGCAACGGCCGTTCGCACCCGTTGCCTTACATCAAGGAGGCCACATGAAACGATCCTGCGTTGCCATCGTATCGACCCTTGCATTGTCAGTCTTCGGCTCCACTGCATGGGCCGCCGACATTGTCGAAACCGCGTCCACGTCTGGATCATTCAAGACTTTTCTCGCAGCAGCAAAGGCGGCGGGCATGACCGAGACCCTGAAAAATTCGGGGCCGTATACCGTCTTCGCCCCCAGCGATTCCGCGTTCAACCAGCTTCCTCCCGGCACCGTCAGTTTGCTGATGAAAGACAAGGAAAAGCTGGCTCAGATACTGGCACATCATGTGATCCCGGGCAAGGTTACCGTGGCCGACGTGAAGCCGGGCAAGGTGCAGACGATACATGGGGACACGGTCACCCTGAAGTCGGACAATGGAAAGGTCACCGTGGAAAACGCGAATGTCGTGCAAAGCGACATGATGGCCGACAACGGCGTGATCCACGAGATCGACGCGGTCGTTCTTCCGCAGAAGTAAAAACGCCCGGCGGGGCCGGGCGTCTTCATGTTGATGCAGCGGGAAATCCCGATCAGAAGTGAACTCCGCGCAGCAGCTGCTGGAGCGCAATCTGGTCTGCATTCATCTGCGGGACCTTCTTCTCGCCATTGCTCTTGGCCGCATCCGAGTCGGGGAACATGCGGAAGCTGGTGTTCATGATGATCTGCGCCACGCGCGGCACGAGCGCATGGAGCACCTCGCCGAGCACACCGAGGCGCGTAGCGATGCGCACCGGCTTGTACACGATTGCCTGCGCGATCAGGTCGGCGGCATCGTCCGGCGACAGCGTCGGCACGTTCTGGTAGATCTTCGTCGGAGCGATCATCGGCGTGCGCACCAGCGGCATGTTGATCGTCGTGAACTTGATGTTCATGTCGGCGAATTCCGATGCGGCGCAGCGCGTCCATGCGTCCAGCGCCGCTTTCGACGCCACGTAGGCCGAGAAGCGCGGCGCATTGGTCAGCACACCGATCGATGAGATGTTGATGACGTGTCCGCGGCGCTGCTCGATCATCTTCGGCAACAGGCCCATCGTCAGCCGCAGTGCGCCGAAGTAATTGAGCTGCATGGTGCGCTCGAAGTCATGGAAGCGGTCGTAACTGGATTCGATGCCGCGGCGGATCGAGCGTCCTGCGTTGTTGACCAGGACATCGACGCCGCCGTGATTCTCGATCAGCAGCTTCACGAAGCGGTCGCAGTCGGCCATATCGGCAACGTCGGCCGCATAGGTAATGACATCGAAGCCGCGGTCGTTGATTTCCTTCTTCGCCTCGGCGAGCTTCTCCTCGTCGCGCCCGCAGATGATGGTGATGGCGCCGGCCTCGGCCAATTTGTGCGCCGTCGCCAGTCCGATGCCGGAGGAACCGCCGGTGACCAGCACCACCTTGCCCGCCACCTGGCCGCGCAGCGTGCGATCGATGAACAGGTCCGGATCGAGATTGCGTTCCCAGTAGTCCCAGATACGGCAGGCGTAATCGTCGAGGCGCGGGCAGGCAATGCCGCTCCCCTTCAGCGCAGCGGCCGCTTCGCGATTGTCGAAGCGCGTCGGGTAGTTAATGAACTGCATCAGGTCGTCCGGCAGCCCGAGGTCTTTCATGACTGCGGACTTCACGCGCCGCACGGGCGTGAGTGCCATCATGCCCTTCTTGATGGACTTGGGAATGAAACCGAACAAGGCGGCATTGATGCGCAAGCTCATGGTCGGTGCATGCGCGGCGCGCGAGAAGGTATTGAGCACATCGCCCACGCGCATCGGCTCCGGGTCGGTGAGGTGGAAGCACTTGCCGTCCAGCTTGGGCTGGTGCGCGATGTGATCCATCGCGTCGACGACATAATCGACCGGAACGATGTTGATGCGCCCGCCTTCCAGTCCGATGGTCGGCATCCAGGGCGGAAGTATCTGGCGGATGCGCTGTATCAGCTTGAAGAAGTAGTACGGGCCGTCGATCTTGTCCATCTCGCCGGTCGTCGAATCGCCGACCACGAGGCCGGGGCGATACACGCGGAACGCCCCCTTGCACTCCTTGCGCACGATCTTTTCGGATTCATGCTTGGACGCAAAGTACGGATGCTCGAGGCTCTCCGCTTCCTCGAACATGTCCTCGCGGAAGATGCCTTCGAACAGTCCGGCCGCGGCAATCGAGCTGACGTGGTGGAAGCATCCGGCGCTGATCGCATTGGCGAACGCCACCGTATTGCGCGTGCCGTCGATGTTCACCGCCATCTGTTCTTCTGCGTCTGCCTTCAGGTCGTAAATGGCCGCGAGATGGAAGAAGTGATCGATGTTCTTGGAGAGCGCCTTGGTGTCGTCTTTCGACACCCCCAGTTTCGCAGCGCGCAGATCGCCGTAGACCGGGATCGCGCGCGATTTCGTCGTGCCCCAATATTCGAGCAGGCCCGGCACCTTGGCCTTGCTTTCTTCCCTGATGAGGAAGTAGACGACGCTCCCTTTGCGGGCGAGGAGTTTCTTCACCAGCCGCTTTCCGATGAAGCCCGTGGCCCCCGTAACGAAATACTGCATGCTGCCTCCCTTTTATTCGAATTTGTGACACGCAATCATTACAGGCTGCTCCCTGCTTTGCAAGCGCCCCCTTGCGCCGGGCTTCCCAATTAGAACGGCTGCTCTACGGCTTTAGAACCCGATCTCTAGTTTTGGCGCCTACACTGCCAGCATCGAAAAGCGCGTCGGTTGAGCCGGCGTATAGTCAACCTACGATGGAGAACATGATGGTCAAGAAACTGAAAGCACTGGCCCAATCCGACGACACGCAACTGGCAGAAGCCGTCCGCGCATCGGCGCAGCAGATCTGGCAGGCCGGCCTGGGCGCCTTTGCCAAGGCACAGGAAGAAGGCGGCAGGGTGTTCGCCAAGCTGGTAAAGGAAGGCACCGAACTGCAGAAGCGTACCCAGCAATTGGCCAACGGCAAAGTGTCGGACGTGACCGGCACGGTGGTGCGCATGGCCGACTCCGTCAGCAAGCAGGCCGCCGGTTCCTGGGACAAGCTCGAGCAAGTGTTCGAAGACCGCGTGTCCCGTTCGCTGAAGAGCCTGGGCGTGCCGACCCAGGAAGATATTCAGGCCCTCACGAAGCGCGTCGAAGAACTGAACAAGGCCGTCTCTGCCCTCTCGGGCAAGAAGCCCGCCGCAAGCAAGACCGCGGCAAAACCCGCTGCAAAGAAGTCGGCAGCCAAGAAAGCGGCAGCCAAGCCGGTTGCAAAGAAGGCGACCAAGACGGCATCCAGGAAAGCTGCGGCGAAGTAAGGCCTGCATGCACACACTGAGGGGCTTGTGCGACGCACAAGCCCTTTTTGCTTCCACGCGAAGAAGCTGACCATCGAGCCCCATGACTGCAAAGCGACCACAGAAAAACACTCCCCCAAGCCCTGCAGCCCGCCGTACCGGCAAACGAGCGACGGGACGCATCGGGCTTGCCCTTGCCGGAGGAGGCCCGCTCGGCGCCGTCTATGAAATCGGTGCGCTCGCCGCGCTGGAAGAGTCGATCGAAGGCCTGGACCTCAACAATGCTGCGATCTATGTCGGCATCAGCGCCGGCGGAATCATCGCCGCCGGACTGGCCAACGGCATCACGCCGCACGACATGTGCCGCCTGTTCGTGGAAAGCGATACGGGCGAGGCGCACGAAGAACTCTTCAGGCCGGAGATGCTGCTGCGCCCGGCATGGGAGGAGTTCAGCATCCGCGCAGCGGCCTTCCCCATCCTCCTCGCCGGCGGCCTGTTCCATTATGTGACGCGCCGCGGCAAGACCAGCGTTGCCAATTCGCTGGAGCGGCTCAAGGGCGTGCTGCCCACCGGGATCCTGTCCGGCGAGGGCATTCACGAATTCATGCAGCGCGCCTTTTCGGAAGCGGGCCGCACCAACGATTTCCGCGCGCTGAAACAAAAGCTGGTCATCGTTGCGACCGATCTCGACTCAGGCGAGGCCATCCGGTTCGGACGGCCAGGGTTCGACCACGTGCCGATTTCGAAGGCGGCGCAGGCGAGCGCGGCGGTGCCCGGCCTGTTCCCGCCGGTCGAGATCGGCGGCCGCTACTTCGTCGACGGCGCGCTGCGCAAGACGCTGCATGCATCGATCGCGCTTGAAGAAGAAGTCGACATGCTGATCTGCCTGAACCCGATCGTCCCCTACAACGCACGCTCCCTGCACAAGCCGGGCAAGCTGGCACAGGGCGGGCTGCTGGCGGTCCTGTCGCAGACGCTGCGCGCCATCATTCATTCGCGTGTCGAGATCGGCATGTCCAACTACGTGGTGAACTACCCGGACACGGACATCATCCTGGTCGAGCCGAGCACCGAAGATGCGGACATGTTCTTCACCAACCTGTTCAGCTACAACAGCAGGCGTCGCATGTGCGAGAGCGCCTACCAGAACACGCGGATGATGCTCTGGCAGCGGCGCCACGAAATCGGGCCGATGCTGGCGAAGAACGGCCTGCGCCTGAAGCTGTCTGTCCTTCGCGACAGCACCCTCACCCTCGTCAAGAATCCCGTCGCGGCGAAGGAGGATCGCTTCGGACTCCAGCGGCTCACCGATACCCTCGACAGCCTGGAACGCCACCTGAAAATCGCAGGAGGATAGTTGATGCGCGGCGTTTCTGGAATGATTCATCGGTGTTATGCTAGATCCCGGTTCACAAATTGCCGAGTACGTGAACGGGACCTGGGCCGCCCGCCATGCCAGACGCCGCCCCGATCCGGACGCCGCTCCCGCGCACGGTCCCACGCACGGCCATTTGTCAACCGGACTCTTATAAAAAGGCCTGAGCACAAATGGGAGGCATCGAGCATGCAACACAAAGCCCCTCGGCGCACGCGGGAACGGATTCTTGAGCTGTCGCTGCGGCTGTTCAATGAATTCGGTGAGCCGAACATCACCACCACCGTCATCGCCGAAGAGATGAACATCTCGCCCGGCAACCTGTACTACCACTTCCGCAACAAGGACGACATCGTCAACTCGCTCTTCGCCCAGTTCGAAGCCGAGATCGGACGCATGCTGGCCGTGCCCGCCGACCGCCGCCCCAACATCGAGGACGTGTGGCTGTACCTGCACCTGATGTTCGAACTGGTGTGGCGCTACCGCTTCTTCTATCGCGACCTGTCCGACCTGCTGTCGCGCAACCGCAAGCTGGAACTGCATTTCAAGCAGATCCTCGCGCACAAGATCAAGGTTGCGCAGCAGTTGTGCCTCGGCCTGCGCAGCGACCAGGCGCTGGAGGCCAACGACCACGAAATCGATGCGCTGGCGACGAACGTCGTCGTCGTCGCGACATACTGGCTCTCGTACGAATACGTGCGCAATCCGCGCAAATACTCCGAGCAGGAAGCCATGGCCGAAGCGCTGGCGCGCGGGTGCTACCAGGTACTGTCCCTGCTTGGCCCCTACCTCCGGGGCGAGACGCATCTGCTGTTCGAAAAGCTCGCCGAGGAATACCTGAAAAAACTCAAATAAGGACAAACACCATGGCATGGAGCAAATTCCCGTATCCCGACGATTCCTACGTCTACACGCCCGCCGGCCTGAAGAAGGCCTGGGCGCGCCTGCACGCCGGCGATGCCGAGCCCTTCCCGAAGGATGCGAAGCTGGTCGACGCCTGGATCGCATTCCATGCCGGGGAGTTTGAAAAGGCCGCCAAGCTCGGGCTTGCCGCCGGGGTGGACGGTTACTCCGTCGCGAACAAGGCGACGGCCATCTATGCGAACTATCTCGAGAAATCCGAAAAGAAGAAGCTCGCGATGTTCCAGGAGGTGGCCGAGCGCTGCGAAGCGCAGCAGAAGGAACAGCCCAAGAACGCCGCCGCGTGGTACTGGCACGCCTATTCCCTCGGCCGTTATGCGCAAGGGATCTCGATCGTGAAAGCGCTCTCGCAAGGGATAGGCAACAAGGTCAAGAACAGCCTCGACATGACGGTCAAGCTCGCGCCCAAGCATGCGGACGCCCACATCGGCCTCGGCACTTACCATGCCGAGATCATCGACAAGGTCGGTGCGATGATCGGCGGCCTGACCTATGGCGCGAAGAAGGAAGAGGGACTCAAGTTCTTCAAGACGGCATTGAAGCTCAACCCGGACTCCGCCATTGCACGCGTGGAATATGCGAACGGGCTGGTCATGCTGGAAGGCAAAAAGAAGATGGACGAAGCGGTCAAGCTGTATGAGGAAGCCGCCGCCTGCGAGCCGGTCGACGCAATGGAAAGGCTGGACGTGGAGCTTGCGAAGGAAGAACTCGACGACTGAACCAGCCAGGATCGGGTATGCTGCCAAGCTGGCAGTACCCGAATCACGCACACCAGCCGGGCATGTCCCGGCTTTTTTCATCCGGATTGAAATGAACTCTCTTTGTGTTTACTGCGGCGCTTCAATCGGCGCCTCCCCCGTGTATGCAGACGGCGCGCGCCTGCTCGCCAAGGCGATGGTGGAAGCGAATATCGCGCTGGTCTACGGCGGCGGCAATGTCGGCCTGATGGGTGTCATTGCCGATGAAGTCATGCGTCTCGGGGGCCAGGCTACCGGCGTCATTCCCAGAGCCTTGATGGACAAGGAAGTCGGCCATCACGGCTTGACGCAACTGCATATCGTGAAGGACATGCACGAGCGCAAGGCCTTGATGGCGGAGCTGTCGGACGGCTTCATCGCCATGCCCGGCGGCATAGGCACGCTGGAGGAATTGTTCGAGGTGTTCACCTGGTCGCAGCTGGGATTGCACGACAAGCCCATCGGACTGCTGAACGTGAACGGCTATTACGACCGCCTGATCGGCTTCCTCGAGCATGTGGTGGCAGAGCGCTTCCTGCGGCAGGAGCAGGCATCGCTGCTCATTCACGATGCGTCGGCTTGCGCGCTGGTGGAACGTCTGCGCACCTACGTGCCGCAGCGCCACGAAAAGGTGCTCGACGCTGCCACCGCGAAGAAAATTGTCTGAGCGTTACGGCTGCAACTGGCTGATCCGTCCTTCGACGAAGGCAAGCAGTTCCGAAGAGAGGCTGTTGCTTGCCTTGGCCCTGCGGAAGGATTCGTAGGCTTCCGGATTGCGTTGCTCGGCCTGCAGCGAGATGCCCAAGCCCATCCACCACACCCCGTTCTGCGGCGACTTCTGCAGCGCAAGCAGGTAGTACTCGACAGCCTGCTTGTGCCGCCCGTCCCTTTGCAACAGGGCGGCGAGGAAGGCCACGTAGTCAGCCTTTTCCATCGCATGGGGCAAACTGCGCTCCAGCGTTTCGATCGCCGGCCGCAGTTCGCCTTTTTCAAGCTGCAGCCGCGCCAGGATCATTGCCAGCCCGGTCTGCGCCGGATCGGCATTCAAGCCTTCGCGCGCACGCTGCATGGCGTCGTCTTGCTGCTTCGCATCGAGCAGCAATCCGATCAGCGCCTGGCGGGCGCCGGCATGCTTGGATTCGACCTGGAGCGCCTGCTCCAGTCCGCTGATCGCCTCCGCCCTCTTTCCCTGCTGAAGCGCGAGGATGGCCTTGCGGTAGTCGTTCTCGGCGCGCTGTGCCGGCGTCAATTCCTTGACCTGTTTGTTGAGCGTCGGGGGAATGATCGCTTCAGATGGTTTCGATGCCGGGACCGGCGCCATCGCCTTCACCGGCGGTACGACCTCTGCCGCTGTAGGCACCGGCGCCGGCGCACGCTCCTTCACGGGCTGGGCGGCAACCTGCAACTTCGTCTGCACCGGCTTGCGCTCCAGTTGCACCTGCTCCCGCAGGGGAGCGGCCGGCTTCGGGCTCGCCTCAACCACGGGCTGCGGAACAGGGACAGGCACTGGCGGCGTTGCAGGGGCCGCCGGCGCAGCGATCGGGTTAGGAGGCTGGGCGCCGGTCAGGCCGACATCCAGCTTCAGCGGCAAGCGGGCACTCGTGCCCACGGGCGCAGGCGGCTCCGGCCGCAGCAGGACGTAACCCACCACGCCGATGAGCATGCCGCCCAGGGCAAGCGCGACCCACCACGCGGGATGGATGCGGCTGCGCTCGGGGACCGCGCGTATCTGCTGGCCGAAGGAGCCGCCGCCGGAGACATCCGAACGCCGCGCGTCCAGGTCCTTCAACATCTGGTTGATCAGGCTCATTGGAAGTACGCCCATCCTGCGCCGGTCGTCGCGAGCAGCAACGCGAGACCGCCGAACCACGCCCACGGCCAGCTACGCTTCCTGGCCGCGCCCGTATCGCTTGCGGCGGCGGCAACGTGCCGTGCCTTTGTCTGTTGCTTGCCTTCGCCGAAAGTCAGCATCAGCGCCTTGTGCGCAAGGATATTGACGAGACGCGGGATACCGCCGCTGGCCGCATACAGCGCCTTGACCGCACCGCGATCGAACAAGCGGCTGCCGGTATATCCCGCCACGCTCAGGCGGTGCGACACGTAAAACTCCATGTCGTCCTTCGAAAGCGGCCCGAGGTGGTAGTGGAACGTGATCCGCTGGTTCAACTGGCGGATGGCTTCCTGCTGCAGCTTGCGGTCCAGTTCCGGCTGCCCGAACATCACGATCTGCAGCAGCTTGCGCTTTTCGGTTTCCAGGTTGGTGAGCAGGCGCAGCGCTTCGAGGCTTTCGATGGGCATGGCCTGCGCTTCGTCCAGGCACAGGATGGCGCGCTTGCCCTCTCGCGCCAGCACGAGGAGGCGGTGGTTGATCGCTTTGAGCAGCTGATGCTGATCGACGTCCTTGTCCTGCGGGATCTCCAGTTCCTCCGCGAGCGCCAGCATCAGGGTGCGCGGTTCGAGGAAGGGGTTGGGGATATAGGCGGTGACGAATCCCTTGTCGAGGGATGCCATGAACTTGCGGCACAGGAGCGTCTTGCCGACGCCGACCTCGCCGGTGATCTTGATGAAGCCCTCGCCGTTCCTGGCGGCGACGAGCAGCGTGTTCAGGGCCTCCTGGTAATTGGAGCACGCGAAGAAGAAACTGGTATCCGGCGTGATCCCGAATGGAAGTTCGCGAAGGCCGAAATGGGCTTTATACATACGTTAGCGCAATTCGAAGGTATTCCGTGGCTCCAGCGCCTGGATGCGCTTCTGCATCTCCGACACATCCTGCGCCCAGGTGGCGTCGCCGTGCACGATCGTCGGCTTCAGGAGAATGACGAGCTCCCTCTTTTGCGTCAGCTGGTTCGTGTTGCGGAACAGGTTGCCGACGACGGGAACATTGCCGGCGCCCGGCACCTGCGAGCGGTCGGACGTGCTGGCCTGGCGCATCAAGCCGCCAATGGCAACGATCTGCCCATCCTTGCCGCGCACGATGCTATCCGTCTCCGACACGGTGCTCGAAGCCAGCGGCAAGCTGAACGAACCTGCATTGCCGAGATTGAGCGGCTTGTCCACCGTGGTCACGCTGCTGACCGAGGGATGGATATGCAAGGTGATGTTGCCGGCATCGTCGATCTGCGGCGTGACGTCCAGCGCCACGCCCGAGAAGAACGGCTGCACCGTCACGCTCGGGCTGGTGGTGCTGGTGGTGCCGGTGGCGGTGGTGGTCGAACTTACGTTGGTGACGAAGAATTCATCCTTGCCGACCTTCAGCACCGCCTTCTGATTGTTCAGCGTCGCGATGCGCGGGCTGGACAGCACATGCACCTGCCCTTGCGTCTCGAGGAAGGAAATCAGCGCCGCGAAGTTATTGGTCTGGAACGCCAGGCCGAACAAGGAGCCGGCGGCGCTGCCGGTGGCCGCGAGATCGAGGCTGGTGTTGGCGGTGATGGTGGCATTGCCCACGGCGCCGGTGGTCGGATTGACGCTGCCGACGGTCGAGCTGAGCGTGTTGGAGCGCGCGGCCGAGGCGAGGCTCGTGCCCGGTGCGATGAAGCCCGAGGACACCCTGTTGTTGCCGATGCCGGTGATCGATGCAAACGATGCCCAGTTGATGCCCGACTGGAAGCTGTCGTTCAGCTGAACTTCGAGGATCTTCGCTTCCAGGATGACCTGGCGGTCCACCGCGAGCTGGGCCGCCTTGAGGTAGGACGAGACATTCTTCAGTTCATCCCACATCCCGCGCACAAGCACCACGCCGGACTGCGGGCTGACCACCACGCTGCGGCCTTCCTTGTTCCCCACGATCGCTTCCAGCGAGGCCTTGAGCTCGCTCCAGAAATCGCTGTTGGAAGTGGTGCTGATCTTGCTGCTGTTGAGCGTCACCGACTGATTGCCGGGCGTCCCCGGAATGCCTGGTGTGTTCGGCTGGCTGGCCGCATTCTGCTGGCTGCCGGTGGCCGAGGTGTCGCTCACCGAACCCGAGGTCACGCGGATGTCGGAGGTTCCCCTGCGGTTGGTGGTCAGGTAGTTGACCGAGAACACGCGGGTTTGCAGCGTGAGCGGCTTGATGTAGATGCGCGTGCCGTCCACCTGGTAGTCGTAACCGTAGAGTTCGCGGATGGCGTCGAGCGCCTCGAACAGGGTGACATCCTTGAGGTTGGCGGAAATCGATCCGGTGACATCCGGATGCACGAGCATGCTGTAGCGCGTGCCGGACGCAATGGCAACGAAGAACTGGTTCGCCGGCACATTGTTGAGCGCCAGGCTGAAGCGCTCCTCCACCGGCGTCTGCGCCTTCGGCACCTCGATGTTGATTGGAGGCAACAATGCGGCCGAAACAGCATCGGGTTGGGCCTGACGCTGCGATGCAGCGGCGGCTTTGTTGAGCTCACCGCTGATCATGTCATAGGTTTCGCGCGACGGAGGCGTCGTGCATCCGAGCAATCCAAGGGCAGCAACAATTGTTATCGATTTATGCATTCTGTTATGCCTTATTGCTGTCAGCTACCTGTAGGGTGTCCCTTGCGGAAGGGGTTCGACCGTTTCTCGACACTCGGGAAAAGCTTGAGTGTTTGCAATCCCTTTCCACTACGCAATATCACCTCATTTTCCGTTATTTTGGCAACCTGCGCATCTCCGATCCGGTCGCCCACGCGCACCGTCTGGCCGCTGATGATAGCGACCGTCCTGACCGGCGAGATCAATATCGATTGCAGGACCGGCCCTTCCTCCGCCGCCGGACCGCGCACATCGCCGGCAGAGACCGCTGCCGGCGGACGCGTCGGATCGACCAGCGTCTCGGCCTGCACCGCCGGAAGGAAAAAAGCGGCGACCAGCATCGCAAGCGCTCTCACGGCCATCGGCACCGGCATCAGATGTTCAACCATTTCTTGTCCAGGCTTAAGGTATAGAGCGTGAGCGTAAGCCGGGCCTGCGGATACTCTTCCGCATCGAGCTGCGCCCCGCCCCAGAACAACTGCCAAGGCAGGCCTTCCAGCTGGCTCATGTAGCTCACCATGTCGAGGTAACTCCCCTGCACGACGATCTCCACGCCATGTTTATAGACTGGTGGAACCGGCGTTGCGGCCTGCGCGGCCTGCTTGTCTTTCCCGCCGTCGCCTCCTGCGGGCTGCTCGACGAGATTCGCCGCCGGCAGCGTCTTGAGCGAGACCAGCCGAAGACCGCCGTTGCGCCTGAGCAGGCCTTCAAGCAGCTCCGGCATCTTGTCCGGCGAAACGAGTCCTTTTTGCAGCTCCGACAGCTCGGCTTGCTTCTGGCGCAGTTGCTCCGACAGCTGCTTCAGCCTTTCGCGGTTCTCGGCGTCCGGGTCGCGCGTCTGGGCGCGTACGCCTTGCTGGATGCCGTTCCTGACTTCCGCCAGCTTGGCCTGGCTATGGTTGATCTGCTCGGTCAGCATCTTCTGCTGGCGGAACAAGGGATCGATCATGGTCTTGTCCACCAGGGTGATGATGACCAGGGCGGCTGCCGCAAACACGATCGCCCGCTCGCGCAGGCTCAAGGCGTCGATCCGCAGCACAAGCCGTTGCCATTGCTGTTTCATCGCTGGGCCGCTCCTGCCGGGCCTGCCTTCTGCAGACCGGCGCTCCGAAGATTGAATTCGACGTAGTTCCCCTGCCCCTGTTTCGATGCTGCCTTGTCCGCCTCGCCCTGCTTCTCGCTCGACGGCGCATTCATCTCCAGCGCGCTGAAGGACGCACCCTTCATCGCAGGCTCGCGCTTGAGCCTGTTGAAGTAATCGGGGACGAGGTCGGCGGCGATGGTACGCCCGCGGATGCCCATCTCGCTGCCCGCACCCTGAATGGTCAAGCCGGTCAGCCAGACTCCGGGTACGACCTGGCGAGCAAACGCCTTGAAGTATTCCGAGTAGCCCTTCGTATTGCCGATATCGCCCTGGCTCAGCGTACCGAACACCTGCTCCAGCTGCGCCAGCTCGGTTTCGGTTTTCTTGATGCCCTGCTCAAGGGCCGTATTCTTCTGCCTCGACTTGACCAGATCGTTGATCTGCTTGAGCTGCGCATCCGCCGCGGACAGCTGGCTCGCGAACGACGATGCCTCCGACTTGAGGACGTTCGTCCGGTAGGTCAGGTAACCGGCCAGCAGCAGCGAGCCGACGAGGATCAGGCCCAGGCCCTGGGCCATCGTCACCGCCGAGAAATGCTTCTTCTGCTTGAGGAAGATCGGATTGAACAGGTTGATCTGCTGACTCACAGGGCCTTCTCCTCGTGGCGCAGCGCCGCACCCAGCGTCATGAAGAATCGCTGCTGGCTTTCCAGGAATTTCAGGTCAGGAACGGCAGACAGGTCGAGGACCTGTTCGAGGTTGAGCGCATCCACTTCGATGTAGAGGTTGGTGGACAGGTACTCGCGCAAACCGGCACCCGCCTCGCCCATCGGCGCCATCAGGAGCTTCGGCACATTGACGAAGTGGTACTGCCGGTCGAAGTGGTCGAGCGAGCGCTGCAATTCCAGCGTGATGCGGTCATGCAGTCCGCGCCGCTGATCGGCATCGCCCTGGGCCAGCTGGTCCAGCGAAATGTCGATTCGCCGCGACAGGTAAATCTCGCCCTGGTAAGTGACTGTCAGCAGCCCGCCCTCGCTGCTGAAGGACAGCATCGCAAGCCCGCGGCCTTCCGGCTCAAGGAGTGCGGAAATGTTGCGTTGCGCCATATCCGGGATGTCGATCACCGTGAGCGGAATCTTCGCGTCGGTGAACAAGGTCTGGCGCTGCTCGATAAGCTGGTTGCGCGCAGCGACTGCGTACATGGAGTGGGTGCGGCTGCCGCCATTCTTGTCGACCGGGACATCGAGCACGTCGATGGTGGCGTCATCGACGTGGTAGTCGAGCATGTCTTTCAAGCGCCAGCGAATTGCCGTCTTGAGCTCCTCGGGCGGGACATTCGGTGCATCGACCGACAGCAGCTGGTATTCGCTCGGCGCAAGCAAGGTGGTGCACTGGTAGCCGCCCGCCTGGTAATCCTTGGCGATCTTTTGCAGGAGTTCGGGCCACTGCGATTGTTTCCCCTTGGAAAAACCGACAGCTTCGACTTTCGGCAGACCAGTTGACGGGCGCGACACGATGGCTACGCACACGCCCTCGCCCTGAAAACTGGTTGCCATCCAACCGGCAGTCTTTCTCGCTTTGGAGAACCATCCCATATGTGCGGGCCACCCTGACAAATTGCTTGAAACTAATTTAATAAATAACTGTTGTCAATTGGTATTTACCCAGAACAACGCAGCGTTTTCGTTTCCCCGCAGCATACCGTATCGTGGGCGCGTGCACTATGCCCGGTGTGCGTTTTGGGTGGAATCCTCAGAAATTTTCACGCAGGTAGATCACCTCGTTGTGCCCTTTGTACACACCGAAGCGCGCACGTCCCGGAACAGGGTTCGGGAGGTGCGGGTTGAAGACGTTGATATTCATGTCAAGGCTGCCGTCATACTTGCCGTCGCCGCTCGGCTTGGCCAGCTTGTAGCTTGCCTTTCCGTTGACGAACACGACGGACGGCGGGGACACACTTGTTTCGTTTTCGGTAAAGTTCTTCCGCGGATTGCTGAATACGACATTTCCCGCCTGGAACGCGCTGCTGTTGTCCAGCATGTTCGTGACGTAACCCGTGCCGTTCCAATACTGGGCGGTGACGCCGATGGTCAGGGGCAGCAGTTCCGAGCCGTGGGCGCTGGCGACCTTGAGGCGGCCCATTCGGCTGCGCGTGGTGAACAGGTGTTGGCGTTCGGCGCTGCCGCTTGCGTCGGCATCGAGGTTCACTGCGCTGGCGTCTAGCGTGACACCATCCGAGTCGCGCGGGGCAGCGCCGATTTTCAATGTGTCATAGGGCCCCCACGTTGCGTCTGCGGTTGCTGTAGTCGGCCGCGCAAGATTCGCACTGACAGCAAAGGTTCCTACCCCGCCGGACCAGCTGCTGACCGGATTGCCCGGCATGGCACCGAGACTGAGGCGCGGAGTGAGCGGCGTGCTGCCGCCGATCGCACCGAGGCCGAAGCACTGGCCTGACGCGCAGCCGGCCGTGAACCAGTTGGCGCCAAGCGAAGCGCCGTCCAGCTTCGCGTAAGGGCCGATGTAATTGGCCGTGATATCCCCGTCGGTATTGTGCGCCATGACGGCAAACTGCATGAGCATCGGCTCGGCCATGTAGGTGAAGGCATCAGGGGCATTGACCTTGGCGACCCGTGCGAGCTTGGCCTCGGAATCGGCGTTGACTGACAGCGTGACGTCCTGCCCCGCGACGGCGGTCACGGTTGCCTGGAGTGCTTCACCACCAGGTCCGGCGCCATCGATGCTCAACTTATCACCGACTGCAATCCCGGAGGGGTCGTCGCCATTGGCGATGTTGAGCAGGTTCGATCCTGCGCCAATCGAACCCGTCAGCTGCATGTGATAGACGTTTGTATTCGTCGCCCCGGTAAGGGCGGGCGTGTTCAACGTGATCGTATTTCCTGCCACGCCAACCACCCGGGCTGCCAGTCCGGTTCCGCCCTGCCCGGCGCCCCAAACCATGAGGTAATCGCCGGTGGCGATGTTGGCGGACGAAGCGACGGCGAGCGTCGTCGCGCCGGCGCCGATCGTTCCCGTCGTGCGGCGGACATCCGAACGCGGCACGAGGCGGCCGGTCATGCTGAAGTGATTGGGGATGAAGCGGCCGACGTTGCCCGAAAATGAGAAAACACCGGCATCGGCGACTGCAGCGAGTGCAGGATTGCTCAATGTTATTACAGTGCCGTTGATCGCGTTCACCGTCGCCACGAGCTTGCCGCCTTCCGGGCCAGCCCCTTCCACCATCAGAAGGTCAGTGACGGCGATTCCCGCTGGAGACGCAACAGTAAGCAAGTTTGTCCCGAGCGAAATTGTCCCGGTCGTACCGACCACGTTCGATCCAAGATATTTTTCATCGGCATCATCCGGAGCGATCTTCGGAGCCAGCCGGATGATCCCCACCTCGCTAAAACTGTACGAACCACTAGCTACCCCATTACTGAACGACCCGATCCCGCCGCTCAGTGTTCCCGAAAGGCCGCCTGCCGGTGCAACCAGTGTGTGCTCAAGGGCGACGCCCTCCGGCGGCGTCTCCCTCCCGAAACTCGGCGTGACCACCCCCGTTGCATTCCTTGCCGTGACCGTCACTGAAAAATCATGCCCCGCCCGTACAAACACGGGATCGTTTGGTCCGCTTGCTCCCGGGTTGCCCGGAACCGCAATATCAAACCGGAACGGGCGGACCACGAAAGGTCCTGACGAGCCGGAGATCGGGGAATTGTTGACCTCCGTCTTCGCCCAGAGCGTAACCTGTCCCACATCGTCATACCTCAGAGAGAATGGCGCGCTTCCGTTTGCATCGAAGGTCATGTCAACATCCGTGTAGGCGGTCACGCTGCTGCTGCCATTACGGGAAAGCATTGCAGTCGTCGTGGCGGCAACCTGCATCAAGTCGCTGCCATAACAAGTCGAAGGATTGTTGCACTGATACGCAAGCTGGAGCGTTTTCCTTCCCGTCAGTGCCGCTACGCATGCTTTCGCCGGATCGTCGGTGGCCGCCGTGTTTGTCTGGATGGCACGCAAGTAGTAGTTGCCGGCAGCAAGGCCGGAAATCTGCGGCGGAATGACGTTGACCTTGCCCGTCGCCGTAGTCGAGAAAACGAATCCCGCCTTGCTGAACGTTGTCGTGCAGCTATTGGCAGCCGCACACGTCGTCCCGTCCTTGCAGCATCGGCGCAGGTTCGTTGCTGCAAGGGTCTCTCCGGAGAGCTGCACGATCACGGGCGTCGCGTCCGGCGCCGCCGGATAGCTCAAGGTCGTCGTTGCGGTGCCGGAGGAATCGAAGGCAACCGTCTCGTTGGCCAACGTGGCACCACTTGCCGACAGCGTCGCCGTCTGCCCCTCCACGCCGGCAAACGGATTCGTGCAGGGGCTGCTGCTGTCGGCGCAGGCCGTGACCGTCACCGTCGTCGGCATGCAGCTGATGCTCTTTTCGGGCAGCGACAATTCATAGTGATGGACGGCAGCGGTACAAGGGTGCGTCAAGTTCTTGAGGGCGTTGATCCCGGTGGCGCTGAGGGCCGATCCGTAGATATACACTTCGTCGATGTAACCGTTGGCCGAGTTCGCGGTGTAATCGTCTACATTCACGGAGACACTGGCCGAGCGCCTCGTCCCGATATAGAGCGTATCCATGTTCCCCAGTGTGCCGCCGACATTTGTGGTGGACGAGCCGGCCAGGGCACCGTCCACATAAATAAACAGCCTGTCTGCCCCCAGGTTCCACGTAATGGCAATGTGATGCCAGGTACCAGCCGCAAAACTGTAGTTAGTGGTTGTAACCGCGGTCGACTCCAAATCCGAGCTGTCTTCAATCGCGAACCGGAGGCCGCCGTTTTCGCGCTTGACGAGATAGAAGTGCCTGTCCTGATTATGGTTGTTGCCGAGGTCCGCGGAGGCGTCGAGTAGCATGCGGTCATTATTGTCGTTCCACGCCGAATTGCTGCGGTACCAGAAGGCGATCGTGCCGGCGTTCCCGACGGAGTTGATGTCGATGCCGGTATTCACGCCTTGCGAAGTTCCGGCGGAGATGGAGCCTGCACCACAGGTGCCGGGAGTACCCGGGATCGCGCCCCCGGCGGCAAATGGATATCCCGTCGGCGCGGCTGTACCCAGCCTGCTACCGTGCCTGTTGTTGCCGCTTGAATCCTTGACCGCGCCGGTCGTACCCCATGCCGTCTCGTCCATCGCGTAGTAAGCGAAGGGCGGGAAGGTATAGCTGTCAGTGGCCGTGTTGTTGGCGGTGTTGGTATCCAGCCCTCCGGCGGCCGAAACGGTCGCGGTATTGATGACCGCTCCGGAAACCGTGGAGGCGATATTCACGTTCAGGGTCAAGGCAGGCGCTGTCGTCCCTCTGGGAAGCAGGCTGTTCCTGGTGCAGGTGACCGTCTGGCCGCTGCTGGAGCATGACCAGCCGGTACCGGATGCGGACGCAAAGGTCACGCCGGTCGGCAATGTGTCCGTCACGGTGATCGGCGCCGGCTGCCCGCCGGGACCATCGTTCGTGACGAGGATCGTATAGCTTGCCGTGCCGCCCGCCGACAGGGTCGCCGGAGTCCGCGACATCAGGATCGACAGGTCGGCCCACATCGTGTAGCTGTCCGACGCGGTGTTGTTCGACGAGATGTTGTCGAACGCGCTGCCGGTCACGGTCGCCGTGTTGGTCTTCGTGCCGGACGCGTTCGCGGCGACGGCAACGGTCAGCACCAGCGCCGGTGCGGACGCGCCGGAGGCAATGCTGCCTGTCCGGGTACAAGTTACTGTCTGCCCGACGGCGCTGCACGACCAGCCCGAACCGGAAGCCGATACGTAGCTCAAGCCGCTCGGCAAGGTGTCGACGACGGTGATCGGGCCGGGTTCGCTGTTCGGTCCGTTGTTCGTCACGATGATGGAATAGGTGGCGTTCTGGCCGGGATCAAGCGGATCGGGTCGCGACATCGACACCGACAGGTCGGCAACGGCGGTATTGGTGACGCTGATGATTTCGGCCGACAGCAGCACGAGGTCGCCGCCCGAGCGGTAGATCGATTGCGCGGAAGTCTCGCCCGGCGTCAGGTGGGACGACGTGAGATTGAACACGTCGAAATCGACGCCGTAAGTGGTGATCGGCGGGCTGGTGATGGTCGATATCGAGTTGAATTGATTCGTGGCGGGGTTCGATCCATCGCTCAACGTGATGCCGTTAAAAATCAAGCCTTCGTTGAACCCGTTCAGCGATTCGGAATTGCCGACGTCGCCTTCCCAGGTGATATAGGCATGCTTGCCGTTGATGGGGGACGGCGGGATGCGGAAATTATTGGGCGTGAGCGTGATGCTGTTGCCGCGGTAGGCCTGGAAGCCTTCGAACACATTGATCACCCGGAAATCCTCGCCCGGATGCGAGTAGATCGCCACGATCGCCCAGCCGCCGACGACGGCGGAGTTGGTGCAGTGGGGCGTGCCGGCGTTCACCGTCAGGCCGGACAAGGTGTAAGTGTCATTCCCCTTTGCGCTGACGATGGACGTGATGTCGGCCGCACCGCTGAAGTAGTAGTAATTCGTGCCGTTGTAGTTGAACGTGGCGGTGTAGCGCCGCGACGCAGGCGCGGAAATCGTGTTGCCTTCGAACGTGACCGTATAGTCGGGTGTCGACGTGAGGTTGGTGGACGATCCGGCCCAGTAGAGATAGGCGGCCGTCACCGTTGCGCCGGACGGAATGCCGGCAAGGGCGGCGGAAGTCGCGGCGGTCGTAATCGCGCAGGCATTCCCGTCATCCGACTGGGTGCGCAGCGAGCGCGCGGTGCCGGTGAAATTGGCGTGGCCGGCGAAGCTGGAGAACAGCCCCGGCGTGGTATCCGCATGCGCCGGGCGGGCAAGCAGCCACAGCGCCATGCACAACAGCAGAAAAGCCGCGTACCGGATTGTCATCCCGGCATGTCTCATTCATTTCTCCAGATAGTGACCTGCAGCTGCCGCTCCACGTAATTTGCCGTCGCCAGCGTGCCCTGCGACGCGGTCGAAGTGAGCGTATAGACCCGGATATTGTCGGGGGCCTCCAGGGCCGCAACGGAAGTGCATGTCACGTTGACCGTATAGGCTCCCAGGCCGCCGGGCAGGTTCAGTGCCTGCGTTGCCGGCCCGGTTCGGCAAGTGCTGTCGAATCCCGTGCCGGAGTTCTGCAAGACCTGGTACACCCCCCACTCGATGCCGCCGCGTGCGGCCTGCAAGGCCCGCACGCCGAGGACATCCTGTGCCGATGCCTGGTGCTGGGTGGTCGAGAGCGTCACGGCGAAGGTGCCGAGCGCGGCAATGATCACCAGCAGGAAGACCGCCGAGGCCAGGGTGAACCCCTTGGAAGCGTTGCGCATCGTCTTCATGGCTGGTTACTCACATGGGCGGCCACATACAGCGTCACGGTTTCGCCGTCTTGCGTCAGGCCGAGCTGCATCGTCACCAGGCCCGAGCGTTCGGCGACCACATTGGCCGAGTAATCGAAACGGCAAAGCGTCACGTTATTGGCCACGAGGGCGCTGTTCGCACCGGCAATCGGAACCGCGCTCGGCTGCGTTTCATTGATCGGATAGCCCCAGTAGCGTCGCAAGGTACCGCCGGTGGCGGAAGGCGCGCATGCGTAGGTGACTGGTTTGGTGATGACGTGGAAGCGGTTTCCAGGCGATTCGAACGGCAGGCGTGCCGTGGAGTTGATCTGGATGGCGCCCGAACCTGTACCGGTGACGGCGCGGCGGTTATGGGTCTCGAGGGTGTTTCCCTCGTAGGCGTCCGCACCCGCGACGCCCAGGTTGTACACAACGATCTGGTCGCCCGCTGCGATTGCCGGCATGGGGCCGAGTACGGTGAATTCGTTATCCGCGGCGTCGAAATTGAGCGGGTTCCCGGGTGGCGCGGCGGCGTACCGCCCTCCTCCCAGGCAGCTTGCATTGGTCGCGCATGCCGAGGAACCCGTGGGCAGGAACTCAAGGAAGCAGGTTCCCGTCGTGCCGTTGCAGGTACCCGTTACACGCACGCTGTTGGGCAGCGCCAGTCTTACGTCGCGCGAAATGCGGCGCAGCGCCGTGTCGGCGGTGTCGGTCAGCTCCGCCCGGCGCGCCAGGTCCATGTACTGCTGGACCGGTTTGGTGATGAAGACGGCAACCATCCCGGCAATGATGCCGGTGATGACGATCACCATGATCATCTCGGTCAGCGTAAATCCGCTCTGGAAGCGCTTGCTCATGGCGTCGTCCTCGGCGCGTAGCGCGTGCGAATGCCCTGGACCGTGATTTCCTCGCCCAGCGGGTCGACGACGGTGACGGTGATCAGCAAGGCGGCACTGGCGGGCACGTTCGGCAGCGTTGTCACCCTGCTGATCGAAATCGGCTTGAGCTTGTATGCGCCAAGCCCGGCGATCGCCGCGGCGCCACCGCTGGTGATGTCATAGATGCCGCTGGTGTTCATCGCGAAGCCGGCGTAGTCGGCCACGTTATCGAAGGGAGCAGTCGCGGAATAACGGGTTTCCGCGGCCGGGGTCGGGCCGTTGAGTGCGGCGCCGTCATTGTCCTGGTCGATCGTGCATTCGGCGACAGTCTGCGCGGTTTCCGCATTCTCATCGTCCGGATCGCAAAAGGTGAACGGCATCAGCATCACTTCTTCCAGCATGGATTCGGCAATCGCCAATGCCTGCTTGCGCACCATCGGGTCGGCACTGCTTTTCGAGGTGACGTTCTGCACCGCGAGAAGGCCGACCACGCCGACGGAGACGACCACGATGAACATGACCAGCTCGACCAGCGATATGCCGGACTGGCGGGCAGCGTAGCGGATGCGTGTGTCAGGTATGGACATAGCCGGTTTCCGCTTCCACGATGATGTCCATCGGCATACCGGACACCCGGAATGTTTGCCCGGCAGTCGCTTGACCGAGGGCGGTGAAGGTGAAGGCGTTCGGGGTGCTGGTGTATGTGACGCCCGACGGGGCGGTGATCGAGTACGGGCTGGCGCCAGTGGGGCCGGCGAGGTTGAGGGTGCAGACCGCCGTATTTCCTGCTGCCGCCGCGATGGTCAGCGTGACGCTGGTGGAGGTAAAGGCAACGCAGACATTGCGCCGCTGCGCGATCGCCGTTTTCTGGGCGTAGCGCAGGATGGCGAGCGTCTCGTCGTGAAAGCCGCGGCTGTCGAAAGTGCTCCTGTCGAGGAATCGGGGAACAACGGCAACCGCCAGGATCCCGACCATCAGCAGGATCACGATCAACTCCGTCAGCGTGAAACCTCTGCGTCTATGCATATGTGCGGTGGTCAGAGACAAGGGCGGTTTGCTTCCTTGCCGTACTACGAATTTCCCTTAGCAAAAACAACAAAGCCCAATCAGATACTCTCATTGGGCTTCGTTGGTCTGAACCGCCAGCAAACATGGCGGGGGCGTACATTACAGCATTAGGGGGCAGGGGAATTCGCTGCGCCGATTGCCGAGAACGTCGCCGAGTAGCCAGTGTCCTTCTTGAGCGTGCAGGTCACGGCCGCACCGTTAGTGGTTACCGTTGTATCAGCCTCCAGATAGTACGCAGTGCTGCTTGCAGTCGTGCCAAGGGTGAGCGCCGGGTTGAGTAACGCACCTACATCGGAGCAATCGGACACCTTCACGCACTTGTTGTCGGTGACGACGTTGTTCGTCGCCG
>NZ_DASRXF010000097.1:0-65811 GCF_035654295.1 Noviherbaspirillum sp.
CGACGAGGGTTTCCGGACCTGCGCGGGCGACGTCAGCGACCCGCAGCTGAAAACTTTCTTTTCAAACCGCGCCCAAAGCTGTGCGGCCGCCGCCATCGAACTGCAGGACCTGGTCCGTGCCTATGGCGGCAATCCGGAAACCAGCGGCGGGCTCGGCGGCGCCCTGCACCGCCGCTGGGTCGACATCAAGGCGCTCGTCACCGGCAAGGATCTGAAGGCGGTATTGCGGGAGTGCGAGCGGGGGGAGGACTTTGCGGTGGCCAGCTACCGGCGGGCGCTGGAGAGGAATCTGCCGGCGGATGTGAGGGCGGTGGTGGAGAGGCAGTATCAGGGGGTGTTGCAGAATCATGATCAGGTGAGGAGTTTGAGGGATCAGTATCGGGCTTAGGTTGTTGTTTGATGCTGGTGTTTTCTTTCTTCGGTGATTCGGGCCTGTAGTCACTCCGTTGGGGCTTGCCGGGACTGGCCCCGGCGGGCCACTCACTTTCTTTGCTTCGCCAAAGAAAGTAAGCAAAGAAAGGCGACCCTGTACCGCCGCCCCCTGCGGGGGTCCCCAAAAGAGCGGACGCAAAATCGGGAAGCGCAGAAACTCGCCTTCGGCTCAGACATCTGCGCTTCTTTATCCGATTTTGCGTCCGCTCTTTTGGCGTCGGCACAAGGGAGAAAAGCGGAAACCCATCCCCACCCTAACCCTCCCCTTGAAGGGGAGGGAACTCAAACCCACTCTCCGGACTTTGGCAAGCCTGACAGTTCCCCCCCCCTTCAAGGGGAGGGCTAGGGTGGGGATGGGTTTAAGCAGTTGGCCCCTGTACGCAGCCGAAAAAATGCAGTGGAAAGCGGATAAAGAAGCGCGGACTGTCTGAGCCGAAGGCGAGTTTCCGCGCTTCCCGCTTTCCACTGCATTTTTTCGGGGACCCCCGAAGGGGGCTGCGTACCGGGGTCGCCTTTCTTTGCCTACTTTCTTTGGCGAAGCAAAGAAAGTAGGTCGCCCGCCGGGGCGAGTCCCGGCAAGCCCCAACGGAGTGACGACCGAAACCGGGCCACCGAAGAGAGAAACAGGCGTTTAACCCAGCGTCCCCCAATATGAAGCAACCCCAACAACACCCCACGCAAAGTCCGAAGATTGAACGCAGCAATCCCCCACCGCTCCCTACGATGCGACATCCAATCCTGCTTGTAAGGATCATCCCCGCTCAGAAAGTCGACCTCCGTCACCCCATCAACATCAATCACATGCCGCATCAATGCAGCAGTCAGCAACGAACCAACGGAATGCTTCACAAACCTCTGGTCATAGGCAAGCTTGAAGATGGAAGCAACGCCATCGGAAACCATCCACACCTGCGCCGCCGCCGGCACCCCATCAATCCACGCCACCCCCATGCGCAGCCATCCCTCATCCGCGCAGGCACGAATCAGCGATGGCATGAACTGCGGATATCCCTCAGGCGGCTTCCAGCTCGCGCGGTAAACCACTTCGTAGGCAGTGATCGCTTCATCCAGCCTGTCGCCGCCGGAAAGTATCTCGATGCGCATCCGCTTGCCAAGCTGCTGCCCCTTGCGCTTGAGCGTATTGCGCAGGCGCGGCGGCAGGGATGCGGCGTAATCATCATAGGAACGTCCGTTGACCTTGAGGTACCAGTTACCGAAGCACAGGTAAGGCTGCACCGCCATCCGTGCGGCGCGCAGGGCCGAGCACAGCGCCGAAAAATGCGGCGCCTCGCGGTCCATCGGAAAAAAGGTGACGCCATCCCACCGTGCCCCTGCAATGCCGCGCGCAAGGGCGTCGAGACAGACCTGCTCCGACGCATAATCCGCCAGCAGCGGATGGAACAAGGGCGTGTAGTAGTTCGCCGCCGCACCAAGGCGGCGCGGCGCAAGGAGGCCGACGGAGGACTGCACGCACATCGGCAACAGCGCGTGCACGCCCTCCTCCGACTCCAGCGCATGGATGCGCATGCCGCCGAGCGTATCTTCCAGCACGCGGAACCACGGCAGGCTGTGGAACACGCCGCCGCGGAACAGCCCGGCGCAGGAAGCGGGCAGGCTGGCGATGCCTTCGTAAACCCTCACGCGCGGCATCAGCACGTGACGGCGAGATGTTCCTTGTACCACGCGATGGTCTGGCGCAAGCCTTCTCGGATGCGGTGCGTGGGGTGGAAACCGAGCAGCGCCGCCGCCTTGGAAATGTCGGCCTGCGAATGCCGCACGTCGCCCTCGCGGAAGGACACATGGCGGGGACGGTGTTCGCTCAGGCGCGGGAAGGTGCCGGCCAGTTCCGAGCGCAGGATTTCGTACAGCTCGTTGAGGCTGGTGCGTTCGTTGACCGCGACGTTGTACACCTGGTTCACCGCGCCCGGGTCGTCGCTCAAGGCGGCGAGCAGGTTGGCCTGTACGACATTGTCGATGTAGCAGAAGTCGCGGCTGGTGAGGCCGTCGCCGTTGATGTTCACCGGCTGGTCGTTGATCAGCGCGGCAATCCATTGCGGGATCACCGAGGCATAGGCGCCGTTCGGGTCCTGGCGCGGGCCGAAGACGTTGAAGTAGCGCAGCCCGATGGTTTCCACGTCGTAGCAGCGCGCAAACACATCGGCATAGAGTTCGTTGACGTATTTCGTGACGGCATAGGGCGAGAGCGGACGGCCGATCACGTCCTCGACCTTGGGCAGGTCGGGACTGTCGCCGTAGGTCGAACTGGACGCGGCGTACACCATGCGCCTGACCTTCGCATCGCGCGCGGCGACCAGCATGTTGAGGAAGCCGGTCACGTTGTTGGCGTTGGTGAGGATAGGATCATGGATGGAACGCGGCACTGAACCAAGCGCCGCTTCATGCAGGACGTAGTCGACACCCTCGCAGGCACGCGCGCATTCCTTCAGTTCCCGGATATCGCCCTGAATGAAGCGAAAGTTCTGCCAGGCCCGGTCGCCGACGGATTCCCGCACGAGATCGAGGTTGTGGCGATAGCCGGTGGAGAAGTTGTCCAGGCCGGTGACCCGCTGGTTCAGCTTCAGCAGCGCTTCGACCAGGCCGGAGCCGATGAAGCCGGCGGCGCCCGTCACCAGCCAGTGATACTGGCGGCCCGCCAACTGCCTGCGCACCTGTTCGTACTGCGCGGAAAGAGGCGCAGCCATTACAGTCTCCACACGCTGATGCCGGCACGCTCGAAGGTGGTCGGATCGAACTGGGATTTGACATCGATGAAGCAACCCTTGTCGACCAGCTTGGCGCGGATGTCTTCGATCGGACGGCCGAGCAGTTCGCGGTGGGCGACGGCGGCAATCACCGCGTCGGCGCGCGGCAGTTCATCCCAGTCGACCAGTTTCAGGCCGTATTCATGCTTTGCCTCTTCCGCTTCCGCGACGGGATCGTGCACATAGACGTCCACGCCATAGGACTGCAACTCGAAGACGAGGTCGGCGACCTTGGAATTGCGCAGGTCCGGGCAGTTTTCCTTGAAGGTGAGACCGAGCACATTGACCTTGCTGCCCTTGACCGGGAAGCCGGCGGCGATCAGTTCCTTCACCGTTTTCTCTGCGACGAACTTGGCCATGCCGTCATTGATGCGGCGGCCGGCAAGGATCACCTGCGGGTGGTAGCCGATCATTTCGGCCTTGTGGGTCAGGTAGTAGGGATCGACGCCGATGCAGTGGCCGCCGACGAGACCGGGACGGAAGTTCAGGAAGTTCCATTTCGTGCCCGCGGCCTGCAGCACTTCCAGCGTGTCGATGCCGAGCTTGTCGAAGATGATCGCCAGCTCGTTCATCAGTGCGATGTTCAGGTCGCGCTGCGTGTTTTCGATGACCTTCGCCGACTCGGCGACCTTGATGCTGGAGGCACGGTGTACCCCGGCGGTGACCACGCGCTCGTACAGCGCGGCGACCTGCTCGAGCGTGTCCTTGTCGTCGCCGGAGACGATCTTCACGATGCTGGCCAGCGTATGTTCCTTGTCGCCGGGATTGATGCGCTCGGGCGAGAAGCCGACATGGAAGTCCTTCTTCCACTGCATGCCGGAAAACTTTTCCAGGATGGGCACGCAGATTTCCTCGGTCGCGCCGGGGTACACGGTCGACTCATACACCACGATGGCGCCGCGCTTCATGTGCTTGCCCACGGACTGGCTGGCGCCGATCAGCGGTGTGAAATCCGGCTGGTGTGCGATGTCGACGGGAGTGGGCACGGCGACGATGATGAAGTCGGCTTTCGCCAGTGCCGACGGATCGCAGCTGCATTCGAGGCCGGTGGCGGCGCGCAGGTCTTCGCTCGAGACTTCGCCGGTGGGGTCGATGAAGCGCCGGTAATTTTCGATCTTGGTCTCGGACAGGTCGAAGCCCACGGTCTGGTAGTGTTTTCCGAATGCAACCGCGAGCGGCAGGCCGACATAGCCGAGGCCGACGACGGCAACAACCTTGGTATCGTCGAGCGCGGTAGCGCTGAGCTGGGAAATACGGGCGAGCTGGGTATCGATGACGTTCTTCAGTTCCGGCGAATACGGTTCATGCGTAATCAAGCGCTTCTCCTTTGGCAGTAATTGGCTTCGTTCAATCTCTTTCGTCTGCCAAAGTATTGCTGGTCAGTATGTTGATGTTTTGATAAAGCGCAATTGCAGGAATTTTGTCCGAGGCAAGATAACCAACGTCATTGGTCCATCGCATCGCGCGCCTTCACGCCGTCCGGTGCGGCATTCCCACGCCCGCGACAGACCGGGCGGGCGGACCATTCCACGCGTGACAGGGGAGCCCGCGATGCAATCGCTAGAACAAGTCAAAACCATCCTCGCCGACACGCTCAGCCTCGGTGAGCGCGCCGCACGGCTGACGGCCGACACCGGCCTGCTTGGCAATCTGCCGGAGTTCGATTCCCTTGCGGTGGTCAACCTCATCGCTGCGATGGAAGATCATTTCGGCATCCGCTTCGAGGACGACGAGATCACCGCCGGCCTGTTCCAGTCGGTCGGCACGCTGGCATCGGCGGTCGACCGCAAGCGTCTGCAATGAACCCGCAGCGCCGGCCGCCGGCCCTGCCCTTTTTCCTCGACACGCCGCAGGGCAAACGCTTCTGCCTGTACCACGCGCCGATGCCGGAGCACGCACGCCCGGGAGCGATCCTCTACGTGCATCCCTTCGGCGATGAGATGAACCTGTCGCGCCGCATGGCCGCGCTGCAGTCGCGCGAATTCGCACAGGCCGGCTACGGCGTGCTGCAGATGGACCTGTTCGGCTGCGGCGACAGCGACGGCGACCTGCGCGACGCCACCTGGGAGACCTGGAAGGAAGACCTTGCCGCCGCTGCCCAATGGTTGCGCAGGCATGTGTCGCCGGTCGTGACGCTGTGGGGCTTGCGCCTGGGCGCGGCGCTCGCCC
This sequence comes from Noviherbaspirillum sp., assembly GCF_035654295.1. Lineage (GTDB taxonomy): Bacteria > Pseudomonadota > Gammaproteobacteria > Burkholderiales > Burkholderiaceae_D > Noviherbaspirillum. The sequence goes on from NZ_DASRXF010000097.1 coordinate 5,364, forward strand.
TCGATGCAGTGCGCAGCAGCAGCGTCACGGCATCGCAGTGCATACTGTGGCAGCCCGTCATCGACGGGAAAACCTGGATGACGCAGTTCCTGCGGCTCGCGCTGGCTGCCGACATGACGGAACGGCAGGCCGGCCGGGAGAACCCGCGCCAGGCGCTTGCGCGTGGCGATACCGTCGAGATCGGCGGTTACGAACTTGCGCCCGCCCTGGTGGCCGGCATCGAGCGTATCGATTTGTCCGGGCTGCGCAGCATCGCGCCGCCCCTGCACTGGTTCGAACTGGTCCCTGACGACCAGACGCTGGTACCCGCCGCCCGCATTCGTACGGCGCGCGACTGGGCGGACCGGAACATGGACGTGCGCCTGCACGCGGTCACCGGGCCGTCGTTCTGGGCGACGCGCGAAGTCACCGAGTGCCCGGGCCTGATCGCGGAAACGGCCGGCATCTTTGCGGAAGCGACGGCATGAGCCACGATGAAATTCCGATCGCGTTTTCCTGCAACGGAGCCACGCTCTACGGCATCCTGAGCAAGCCGGCGCAACCCTTGTCGAGGGCAATACTGATCGTCGTCGGCGGCCCGCAGTACCGGGCCGGCAGCCACCGCCAGTTCGTCCTGCTGGCGCGCGCGTTTGCGGCGCAGGGCTATCCGGTCCTGCGCTTCGATTACCGCGGCATGGGCGACAGCGAGGGCGAGCCGCGCAACTTCGAGGATGCCGGCGACGACATCCGCGCCGCACTCGATGCGCTGTTCGATGCCGTGCCCGCGGTGCGCGAGGCCGTGGTATGGGGATTGTGCGACGGCGCTACCGCCGCCGCCTTCTATGCGCCCGGCGATGCGCGAGTATGCGGGGCGGTACTGGTGAATCCGTGGACGCGCACCGAGGCGGGGGAAGCCAAGGCGCAGCTGAAGCACTACTATCGCGCGCGCCTGCTCGACGCCGGCGTGTGGAAAAGGATCGCCGCCGGCGACTTCGACTTCGGCTCGGCGGCGCGTTCGCTGTGGAGCGCCGTCGGGCGGGCTTATGGAAATCCGGCGGCGGTCAACGATGCCGATGACCCGCAACCGCTTCCCGATCGGCTGTACCAGGCGCTGGCGCGCTTCGACGGAAACGTGCTGGTGATCCTGAGCGAGAACGACCTCACCGCGCAGGAATTCGGCGACCTCGTGCAGCAGTCCGGCAAATGGGAAGACCTGATGAAGTCCGGGCACGTGCACTGCCACCGGCTGGCAGGCGCGAACCATACGTTTTCGCGCAGGACGTGGCGCGATGAAGCCGCGGCCGCCACCCTGCGCTGGCTTCGGGGCATCCCGGCCGGCACGGCGGCGGCGCCCGAGCTTGCAAGAACGCAAGCGTAGACCCCGGGCGGCCGAGCCTTGATCAGGCCGCCCCTGCCGCCTTGAAGAAGCGTCGCTCGCGTCCGGCGCCGGTATCCTGCACCTTCTGAGCGGAAACTAGCGTGGCCAGCGCCGGCGCCACGCGCTGCTTCAGTTTCTGGATCTGTTCCTTCTGCTCGGGCTTGATGCCGATTTCCTGTGCGGCGGCGTTGGCGATTTCCACCGCGGTACGCGGCTCGTCGGTTACCAGCCGCAGCCAGAAGTCGGTGCCGGTGGTCGGCAGTCCGCTCTCCTGCCCTCCCCTGCCCTCCTTGCCCTTGGTCCGTGCCGCGCGCTGCCCGCCTTTCTGCTGGCGTGCCAGCCCCTTTGCGGCTCCGCGTGCCGCCGGCGCCTCGTCGGATTTCGCGGCGCGCGGCTTGCGTCCGCGTCCGCTGGACGCGGCGCTGCGTCCGTTTGCGGACTTGGCCCGGGTCTTCCGGGCGGGTGCCGCCTCATCGCCCTCGACGCTTTCCAGCTGGTTGAGCGCGGTTTCGAGGGCTTCGACGCGCGCGGAATAAAAGGCCACACCCTGGCGGGCATGCGACAGCTCCGCCTGGATTGCTTGCCTTGCTGACGTCAGGTTGGGTGTCATGAGCTTCTCCTCGGGTCAATTTAGACTGGATTGGACAGCCGCCACAGCGGCCGTGTTTCGAAAAAAATTAGCGAATTTGCGAAAATCGCTTCCTTTTTTGATTTCCTAAGCGGGCCTGCCAGCGGAAGTTTCGATGGCGCAATATGCACACGGCCTCCACATGTTGCCGCCGCATTAGGAAGGGCAGCGCATTACTAATCCCGTCGGCTGTTCTCTATTGCCGCGGCGAGATCTTGGGGCGCCGAATAGATCGTGATGCCACGTCCGGCAAGCGCGGCGAGCCGGGCGTAGAAATCGTCCGCCCGCACGGACCACGTCCTTGCACTGCCGACCTGTCCTTGCGCCAGCAAGCCCCGGGTCTGGAAATCGTGCCAGAAGTAGTCGCGCAGGTCGCCGCGTTCGGGATGGTCGATGCGTCGCTTCACGACCTCGGGATCGAAGGGCCGGACAGGGACATGGCAAAGCGCACCGTATTCATCCACGCAGGGCAATTGATAAACCTTATCCTGCCAGATGCGTAGCGGGAAGCGCTCGCCGAGGCTGTCTTCCAGCACATGATAGAAAGTGACCGGCCCCATCGAGATACCGAGGCCGAGCACCTTGGCATCGGAAATATCGAGGAAGCGCTGCCAGGGCGAGCCCTCGCCGAACACGGACGGGGCGCGATGGTGCGCTTCCGTCAGGTAGCGCGCGTGCCGTCCCCATGCGGAGACGGAATGCGTCGGATGGATGCTCCGGTAGATGCCCTTTGTCTTCAGGAACAGCTCCGGGATGCGCCCCATGTGGGTGCCATGCCGGCGCGGATCGAAGACATAATCGGTCAATGCGCAGGTGCCGTGTATCGTGCCGCCCGGCATGTAGTAGGTCGGAATCAGCAGCGTCCCCTCGCTGCCCACCGCTTCCTGCAAGGCGGCGATCACCGTCTCCGCCCCGCCTTCCACATAGCCGATGCTGCGCAGCGAGGAGTGGATGAACAGCGTATCGCCGGGTGTGATGCCCATCGCACGCAGGCCGCGCACGAGGTCGGCACGGCTGAAGCATTCTTCGGACTGCTTCAGCTGGCGTGCGCTCATGTGCCGGCGCATCGACTCCAGCCCGGATTTCAGCACTTCCTTGACGGGATTAGCCATGGGCCGCGCGGACGATGTCCGTCTCCAGCAGGTTGGCGTCGATACAGAACTTGGCGGCCCAGTTCAGGTATTGCCATTGGCCGTATTCGCCGTTGACCGGGAACGAACCCCGGACGCCGCCCATCGTCCCTGCCGGACCCTCGAGGGCCACGGTCCGCCGCACGTAGCGGTTGGCGCGCTTGCCGGCATCGAGATAGCTCTTCTCTCCGGTGAGTTCGTAGAGCAGGAACAGGCAATGCGCGATCTGCACGGTGCCGGTGAGGCAGGCATAGCCGGCGGCGGCGCGGAAGTTGTTGTCCAGCTTGCCCGGCAGGTAGCCGTCGGCGGCGATCACATCGGCCAGGCTGTCGGCGGTGCGGATCGCCGCGGCGAGCAGGTCGGGACGCTTGTACAGCAGATAGGCTTCGATCACACCGCGCAGCACGTAGCCGATGGTATGCGTGAGCGGTCGCGTCGGGTCGGTCAGGCAGTTCGAGTCGAACCAGCCGTTCGGCAGCTGCTTGCTCAGCGCCCACTCGACCTGGCGCAGGCCGGCCTCGCCGTAGCCTTTGCCGGACGCGACGCGCTCGGCTTCGAACAGGCCCCAGGAGACGTGGGTTTCATACGCCTTCTCGCCGGGCTTGGCGAAGGGCGTCGGATGCTTGCGCCAGCAGCCGTCCTCATCGAGCGTCTCGCACAGCCAGCGTGCGGCGCGTTCCATTGCGGCGCGATAGCGCGCATCGTCATAGGCAGCGGCGCCCGCGGCCAGCCCGAGCAGGATCTGGCCGGTGTTGAAGGTGACCGGCACGCGCGGCTGGGCATCGATTTTCCCGCCCTGGAAGCCGCCCTCCGGGTATTGGATCGCGACGCACCAGTCCAGCATGCGCCTGGCCCGCGCGTGCAGTTCCTGCCGCCCGGTGCGGCGTGCCACCTCGATCATGGTCGGAATGATGTAGCCGGTGGTCTCCGGATAGGAAGTCGCCCAGCCGGTGAGCAGGCTGTAATCGCGCGCCACGCCGCCATCCGCGCTGGCGGAATTGTCTTGCGCGGCGCACAGCCATGCGATGCAGGCGGCGATCACGCGCTCGGGACCGGGGTCGACCGGCGGCAGGCCGCGCAAGTCTTGCTCGAGCTGGCGCGAAGCCGCTGCCGGCAGTCTCGATGGCACGAATTTGCTTGCGACGCTTCTTAGTGTCTGCAACATATGCTCTCCCTCAGGGGTTTTTTATTTGGAGATTCCCTGCAACAACGCATTTAACCTTTGCACAAGCCGGCGCATCTTGAGAATCCGCAACCGGCAGCGCCTGCACGCAGTGTCTGAGCACGGCGGTGGCGGCGACGACGATGTAGAACATTTCGAAGTACGCCATGCTCACGGCGGCGCCGCTGATTGCATACACCAGCAACGACAGGCGCAGCATGGCGGCGAGGTCGCCCGCCCACCTGAGCTCGGGCCGGCCGTCCGCCATCCGTCTCACCGCTCCCGCCGTGCGCCAGCCGCTGATCCAGATGGCGAGGAACAGGAACAGGCCGACGAAGCCGGTATCGCCCAGCACTTCGAAGTAGATGCTGTGGGCTGCGCGTCCGCCCACTTCCACCGGCGGCGTCGGGATGAAGGCGAGGAAGTCGATCGCTTCCCTGAAGGTGGACCACACCTGCAGCGTCTGCACCGCATGGAAGCCGCCGCCGAACACCGGATTGTGCAGGGCGATCGCGAAGCTGATCTTCCAGGCATTGACGCGCGCCAGGAACGAGGAATCCTCACCCGCATTGTTGATGGTGTCGATGCGTTCGAACCATGCGGCCGGCGCAACGTGGTAGAGCACGAGCGCGACCAGGGCGACGGCAAGCAGCGAGCCTATCCTGTTCCTGCTCGAGAGCACGAACCAGATGGCGACGGCGGACAGGCCGATGAAGCCGCCGCGCGAGAACGTGCCCATGACCGCAATCGTGGTCAGGATGCAGGCCGCGAGGAAGCCGTAACGCGCCAGCCGCCTGTCGGAATAGCGATAGAGGTAGTACAGGATGGGGATCACCATCAGCAGGCCGAGGGCGAGGTGGTTGTTGTCACTGATCATCGAGGTCGCTACGCCGACGATCTTGTGGCCGCCGCCGGTACCGACGAATTTCGCACCTTCGAGCACGCCGTGGAAACCCAGGCCGGCGGCAATCGCGACCAGCAGCACATGCAGGCGCAGCCGATCCGTCACGAACCAGGGCATGACGAGGCAGAAGACCAGGCCCTTGATCAGCACTTCATACACTTCGGCATTGAGCTTGTTCGGCGCATAGCCGAACAGCGCGCACAGCGTGGCGTGGATGGCGAATGCCAGGAAGAGCTTCTGCGTGCCGCTCCACTGCACCGGCGCGCGCCTGCCGCCAAGCAGCAGTGCGAGCAGCGCGATGCTGGCGAACATCAGGTTGTAGCGTATCCCATCCATGAAGCCGTATACGTAGTAATTCGGCGAGAAGAACGAAGTCCATCCCCAGAGCACGTAGGCGATGAATCCCTCGGCCAGCGCCATCGGCACCAGCACCGACATCGCTGCCAGCATCACGAGGTCGCGCATCATCGCCTCCCGCTGCGGCGCGCACCCTCGGCGGGCGCATCGGTGCGATAGGAGAACAGCCACTTCGCGTCGTCCGGTTGTTCCTGCCGCGCCGCGCGGCGGTAGCCGAGCAGGAGCAGGATGACGGCGATCAGCGCGCAGACCATGAGCAGGGCTTCCATATATCGATCTCCTTCAGGGCGCGAGCCGGGCGAACAGGGGCGCGGCCTTGGACAGCAGATAGGATTCCGCGCCTTCCGGTTTCCCGCCTGCCAGCCAGAGCGCGACGACGGTGGAGGTGAACACCGCGGCGCCGGTGGCGACCTTCACCGCGAGCGCGGGCAGCAGGGGCAGGTGGAGGTGCTGCCCGACGAAGATGACCGCCAGCGCCATTACGCACACTCCGGCGAGCGGGCGGTACACGGTGCGGGCGATTTCGACCAGGCGTACGTTGTGCAGCGCGCGCATCAGCAGCGCGATGGACAGGAACAGACCGGCCCCCACCACCGCCAGCCTGAGCCATGCGAAGTGCATGGCCTCGCCCTGCGGCAGCAGCAACAGCGCCGCGATCACGAAGACCGCCACCTGCGACCAGTTCACCAGCGAGCCGTAACGGATCGCCCCAAGCGTCACGCACACGTAGGCGCCGCTGGTCGTGATGGCCTCGACCACGCTTGCCAGCGCGAGCACCTGGGCGATGGGCACCACGAACAGCCATTGCTCGCCGAGCAGCAGCAGCACGGTTTCATGCGCGACCAGCGCCAGCCCGACGCCGGCCGACATCCCGACCAGGCATTGCACGCCCTGCGCGAGCAGGTAAAGGCGCTTCAATTCCCGCAAGTCGTGTTTGGCGGCAACGAAGGCGGGGAACAGCACGCGGTTCATGGGCGCGAGGATTTCCGTGGTCGGCATGGCCGAAGTCTCATCGGCCAGCGCATAACCGCCGACCACGCCGGCCGGAGCGCGCCGGCCGAGCAACATCTTGTCGATGCCGCGGTTGAGATAGACGCCCACGCTATGCACCAGCATCCATTGCGAGACCGACAGGATCTCGCGCAGCTTCTCGATGCTCAGGCGGGGGCGCATCGGATGCATCATGTAACTGAACAGCACGCCGGAGAAACGCGCAGCGATGGTGGCGATCACCAGCGCCCAGTAGTTGCGCAGGATGAGCGTGGCGGCGATGGTCACGATGAAGCCGGTCAGCCGCTTGTAGAACACGAAGCGGAATTCCATGCCGAAGCGCATTTCCTTCTGGAAGTTGACGATGCCGATGTTTTCAAAGCCCAGCATCAGCATGCTCAGGGACAGCCATTGCATGACCGGCGTGACGCGCGCATCGTTGAAGTAATCCGCGGCCGGGAAGGCGGCGCAGAAGATGATGGCGGCAGCCAGCGCGGACTGCGCGAGCCTGACCGTCCAGGCCGTGTCGTAGTGAGCCTGGGTGGCGTCGCGGTTCTGGATCAGCGCGACGTTCACGCCCAGTGCCAGCAAGGCATCGATCAGGCCGATCACGAGCGAGGCCATGGCGATGATGCCGAAATCGTCGGGCGTGATCAGGCGCGCGAGGATCAGCGTGCTGACGAAGCCGATGAGCCTGTCCGTCCAGCGCATGGAGACAGTCAGGATGGCGCCGTGGAAAACGCCGGTGGGCCGGTGGGAACGCATCAGGGCTGGCGGCATGTGCAGGAGCCGGAGGCGAGCCGGCTGCGGAGCGGGGAAAGGAATGTCATGGGTAATCCCGTCGGAGTGGAGCCAGTCTAGGGAAATGCCTGACGGGAATCTTGACCAAGCTCAACGGACGTTTTCCTTTTTGCAACGCCTCTTCAGGCGAGCGCGACCTGGTTGAACAGGCTGGCCAGCTCGCGCGTGCGGTGCTCACGCGAAGACGCCGTGACCACTGCTTCGCTGGCGCAGTAAGCGCTCCCCTGCCGAATCTCGTCGATGAAGAGGGCCAGCGCGGCGCTGATGCGTTCGGCCTCGTCCATCGGGGCAATGTTGCAAAAGCCCGCCGCACCGAGGATGCGCGCGGTTTCCCCGGCCGGGTCGACCAGCCCGAAAATCGGGCGCCGGGCGCGGAAGTATTCGTAGATCTTGGCGGGCACCTGGGTGTTGAAGGGCGTGCCCTGGAACACGAGCAGGCCGTCGACATCGAGCATCTCGCGCAAGGCTTCGCGGTAGGGCACCGCGCCTTCGATGCGGACGATGTCCCCGACGCCGTAGTTCTGCGCCAGCGCGGCGAAGCGCGCATCGTCGCCGGTGGCGCGCAGGACGACGGACAGCGACGCCGCATCCACCCTGCCCTGCGCCTTGAGGCGCGCGATGGCATCGAAGAAGGCGGATGGGTTGCGCCCTTCCGCGTACAGCACGCCGCTGTGCAGCAGGGTCACTTTCTGGTTCCGCCGCTGTACGGCAGGAGCAGGCGCATCCGTGCCGAGGAAGCCTTCCTCGTCGTAGCCGTTTTCGATCACGGAAAACTTTTCCGAAGGCAGATGCGGGAAGCGCTGGCGATAGGCATGCAGCGCGCTGTGCGTGGTGAACACCGCCTTGCAGCAGCGCGTGATCGCTTGCCGCTCGATCCAGGCAAAGGCATTGCGCTGCATCGCGGTGGCCGGATAGCCCTCCTGCAGCATCGGGTCGCGGAAATCGGCGACCCAGGGGATGCCGGTCAGGCGGTGCAGCGTGAGGCCGATCAGGTGCGAGGTGGCGATCGGAAAGGTGGACCAGATGACTTCCGGCCGTTGCTTGCGGATCAGCGACAGCCCGGTGGGCACGGCGGTCAGCCACCAGCTGCTCCAGCGGTCGGGCAGCGCGAGGATGTCGGGATAGCGGCCGAACAAGCCGAGGTGGCGCTTGGCATCCAGCGCCAGCGGGCGGCGCACGACAAGCGAAGGCGGCACGCTGGCAAGCTGCGACGGATTCTTGGCGCTGTAGGCCATCGGATGGGCGGACAGCACCATCGCATCCCAGCCGTGGCGACCGAGGTATTTGGAAAAGCTCAGCGTACGCTGAATGCCGCTGCTCGCGGCCTGCGGCGGGAAGTGGTAGGCGATGATGAGGGCGCGCTTGTTCATGCTTCGTCCTCAGGCTGCCAGCCAGCTCAGCATGCGCATGCCGAATCGCCCGGGCGTGGCGTCCCAGGGACGGCTGCGCGGCAGCTGGTAACGGTCGTGCTGGCGCGATGCTGCACCGACCGCGGTGGTGAAAGCGGCGGTAAAGCCGGCCTCGCGCGCCATGCGCACATGGCGGTCATCGTAGTCCTTGCCGACCTTGCCGTTGGGGTAGGCGAACAGGCGCACCGGGCGGCCGGTGATGGCTTCCAGTTCCTTCTTGCCGGTCTCGATTTCCGTCCTGGCAGCGTCGTCGTCCAGGCGCGTGAGGATGGGATGCGACACGGTGTGACCGCCGATCTCCACACCCTGGCGCGCCATCGCGGCTACCATGTCGGCGGTGAGCATCAGGCCGTTGCTGTCAGCGTGGCCGCCCAGCGCTTCGATCTTGCGCGTGATGGCGTCGCGCTCGCCGGGCGACAGGTACTTGGAGGCTTCGATCAAGCGGTGCGCAGCTTCATGCCGGGCGAGGTCGCCGGCCAGGGAGAGAACGCCGATGCCGGCGTCGCGCATGTCCAAGCGCGTGCCCGGCAAGCGGCGCACCGCTTCGATGATGCGGTCGTTCCACATGTTGCCCTTGCGCATGCAGCCGGTGGTCACGAACACGGTGGCGGGAAGGCGGTATTCGCGCAGCACGGGGAGCGCGAGGTCGTGCGTAGAACGGTAGCCGTCGTCAAAGGTGATGCAGGCGGCGCGCGGCGGCAGGTCACCCCTGCCCATCACTTCCACCGCGTCGTGCAGCGGCAGCACGTTGAAGCATTCCGCCAGCAGTTCCATCTGCCAGCGGAAGGTGTGGACGTCCGGCTCGGATGTCAGGAAGGGATCATGCGCTTCCAGGATGCGGTGGTAGCTGAGGATGCAGACGCGCCGCCCGTTCCTGCCGCCGGCCGACAGCGCATTGCCGACGGTGCGCAGCATGCCGGCCGTCACCCGGCCCAGGTTCTTTTCTGCTGTCGCGATCATGCGGCCTCGGCAAGCGTGCGCTGCCCGGAACGGCGGCGGAGGATGTCGGTGAACAGGCGCAGCTGCCCGGCGGTGGTGTCGTCCCAGCTGAAGCCTTCGGCGTAGCGGCGGGTCATGCCGCGGTCTGGATAATGCCGTTGCAATTGCCGCACCGCCTGCGCGACGCCGGCGGCGGAACGCGTTTCCATCAACAGGCCGGCATCCGGCGAGGCGACCACTTCCGGCGTGCCCCATACGCGGCTGGCAACCACCGGCGTGCCGCAGGCCATCGCTTCGAGCAGGACATTGGCCCAGCCCTCACGGCTGGAGGCGAGCACCAGCGCATCGGCGGCGCCGTAATAGTGGCGCAGTTCGGCTTGCGGCAGCGTGCCGAGGAAGCGCACACGGTCCGCCACCTGCAGTGCCTTTGCCCGGGCTTCGAGCGCCCCGCGTTCCGGCCCCTTGCCGGCGATCAGCAGGCGCACGCCGGGCAGCTGCTGCAAGGCGTCGATCACAAGATCGTGCCCTTTCAGCGGAATGAGGTTGCCGACCGACAGCAGGGTGAAGCCCTCGATGCCGAGGCGGCGCCGTACCGGCTCGCGCTCGACCGGCGCGAAGAGGTCGAGGTCGACGCCGTTGCGCAGCGTGGTGATGCGTTGCGCGGGCACGCCGAGGCGCACCATTTCGTCCTTGAGCGCCTGGCAGACGGTGATCACGCCGTCGGCTTCGCTGGCTGCCTGCAGGATCAGCTTGCGCGGACGCGGATAGTGCGGGAATAGCGTGATGTCGGAGCCGCGCGCGGTCACGACCACCGGCTTGTTGAAGTGCTTCGCCAGCATCACCGCGGCCACGCCGTCCGGATAGAAGTAATGGGCATCGATGAGGTCGAAGTCCTGCCCGGCATCGATCAGCTTGCGGATGGCCGGCATGACCGCCTTTGCCAGCAGCTGCGGCGCAACGTTCATGCCGATCTTCGGCAGCACCGGGTAGCGCGGATGGTCGACCGCAATGCCGTCGCGAATTTCGTTGCGCGGCGCGCGCGCATGGCTCGCGTACTGGCCGAAGCGGTCGTGCGCGAACGGGAACCACGGCACCGGTGCCATCACGCGCGCCTCGATCTTGCCGCTCATGACCAGGTGGCGCAGCCGCGTCTCGACAAAGATGCCGTGGCCGGGACGTTCCCGGTTCGGGTACAGGGTGGAGAACGTCAGGATCTTCATATCGCCATTGCGCCCGCCAGCCGGCCGTACACATGCTCATAGCGCGAGACGCTCTCGTGCCAGTTGCGCTCGGTTTCCACGAAACGGCGCCCTTCAGTGCGCAGCGCCGGCCAGCGGCTGCTGGCGTCGAGCAGCGACACCACCTTGTCGGCCAGCGACGCCGGGTCGCCGGCCTTGAACAGCACGCCGTTGCTGCCGTCGGTGATCAGCTCGCGGTGCCCGCCGACGTCAGAGGCCACCAGTAACCGCTGCTGCGCCATGGCTTCGAGCGGTTTGAGCGGCGTGACCAGATCGGTCAGGCGCATCGACAGGCGCGGATAGACCAGGACGTCGAGCAAATCATAGTATTTCTGCACTTCCGCATGCGGCACGCGGCCGGTGAAGCACACCTTGTCGTCCAGCCCGAGGTCACGCGTGAGCGAGCGCAGGCGCAACTCTTCCGGGCCGCCGCCCACCAGCATCACGCGCACGTCCGGCGCGGACTGCAGGATGCGCGGCAAGGAGCGCAGCAGCACGTCCAGCCCTTCGTAGGCATAGAAGGAGCCGATGAAGCCGATGACGCGCTTGCCCTGCAGGCCGAGCGTGGCTTTCAGGGCATTGTCCGGCAGGCCGCCGGCGCTGAAGTGTTCGATATCCACCGCGTTCGGGATGACGGTCACTTTGTCCGCCGGGATGCCGCGCGCGACGATGTCCTTGCGCAAGCCCTCGCAGATGGTGGTGACCGCGTCCGCCTTTTTCAGCGCCCAGGTTTCCAGCCTGCGCGACAGCCGGTATCGCACGCCGAATTCCTTGCCGGTGCCAAGGTCGACGGCGGCGTCTTCCCAGAAGGCGCGCACCTCGTACACCACGGGTATGCCGAACTGGCGTCCGGCACGCAGCGCGGCGACTGCGTTGAGCGAGGGCGAATGGGCGTGCAGCACGTCGGGACGCACCTGCGGGATGATCTGCATCAGCCTCTTCGCAAGTCCGTCGATGACGTCGACCTGGTTCAGCACGGGCAGCTTCGCCAGCGGCCCCTTGCCGACGGGAGTGCGGTAGAAGCGCATGCCGTCCACGTTTTCCTCCAGCATGTCACCAGAGCGCTGCTTGGCGCTGGTGACGTGGAAGGTCTGCCAGCCGCGCGCTCGCTGCTCGCGCAGGATGGACAGGGTGCGGAAGGTATAGCCGCTGTGCAGCGGAATGGAGTGGTCGAGGATGTGGAGGATTCGCATAGTCAGGCCGCCTTTACGCTGCACGCGCCGTGGTTGCGCAGGAAGGCATCGAACATCAGGAGCGACCACAGCGCGACGGTATGGTCGCGCAGGCCGGACTGGTGCTGTTCGAGCATCTGGCGCAAGGTGAATTCATTGAAGATCCCGGTATCGAGCAGGGCCGGGCCGAGCACGGCGGCGCGCACCTTGTTGCGCAGCGGCCCGCGCAGCCACGCGCCGAGCGGAATCGAGAAACCCATCTTGGGGCGGTACAGGATGTCGTCCGGCAGGTAGGGACGCAGCGCCTTCTTGAACACATGCTTGCCGTCGCCGCCACGCAGCTTGCTCGACGCCGGCAGGCCGGAGACCCATTCGACGAAGCGGTGGTCCAGCAGCGGCACGCGCACTTCCAGCGCATGGGCCATGCTGGCGCGGTCGACCTTGGTGAGGATGTCGCCCGGCAGGTAGGTCTTCATGTCGATGTACTGCAGGAGCGACAGCGGATCGTCGGTCGGCGCGTTGCGCGCATGGCCGCGCATGACTTCGATCGCGCGGTAGCCCTGCAGCGCGCGGCGGAACCCATCGCTGAACAATTTTTCCCGCACGCGGTCGGGCAGCGTGGACACACCGTGGAAATAGCCTTCGACGAGGTCGCGCGCCAGCGCTTCGAAGGTGGTCTTGGCACGGAACACCCGCGGTGCCCAGTCGGCCTTCGGGTAGTAGTTGCCGAGGAAGCCGAACAGCGGCTTGCGCAGCGACGAGGGCACCAGTTCGCGCACACGTTGCTCTCCCATCGCCATGCGATAGCGGCGGTAACCCGCGAAGTTCTCGTCGCCGCCGTCGCCGGACAGCGCGACCGTGACGCGCCTGCGCGCGTGCTGGCACACGCGGTAGGTGGGAATGGCGGAGCTGTCGGCGTAGGGCTCGTCGTAGAGCGCGGCCAGCCTGTCGATGAGGCCGTAATCGTTTTCGTCGACGGTGTCGCCATGGTGGTCGGTCCGGTAGCGGGTGGCGACGATGGCGGCGTAGCGCGATTCGTCGTATCGCGGATCGTCGAAGCCGATGGAGCAGGTGTTGACCGGGCCGGCGGACATCTGCGCCATCATCGCGACCACCGCGCTGGAGTCGACGCCACCGGAAAGGAATGCGCCGAGCGGCACGTCGGACACGAGATGGCTCTGCACCGCTTCGCGCAGGCGCTCGATCAGTTCATGCTCGACATCGGCTTCCGCCATCGCGGCATTCGGCGTGAAGGGCACGTCCCAATAACGGCGCTGTGCCGGTACCGGCTTGCCGGCGCGGAGGGTGAGCATGCAGCCGGGCGCCAGCTTGCTGGCCGACTTGTAGATGGTGCGCGGTTCGGGCACGTAACCGTAGGCGAAATAGTCCTCGACTGAGCGCGGGTCGATGTCGCACGCCAGTCCCGGCAATTCGAGCAGGGACTTCAGTTCCGATCCGAAGGCGAACATGCCGTCGGGCAGCAGCGCATAGAACAGCGGCTTGATGCCCAGGCGGTCGCGCGCGAGGAACAGCGTCTGGCGATTACGGTCCCAGACGGCGAAGGCGAACATGCCGCGCAGGCGGAGCACGCAATCCTCGCCCCACTCTTCCCATGCGTGCACGATCACCTCGGTGTCGCAGCGCGTCCGGAAGCGGTGGCCGAGGGCGATCAGTTCCGCCATCAGCTCGTGGAAGTTGTAGATCTCGCCGTTGAAGACGATGGCCACGCTGTCGTCTTCGTTGAACAGCGGCTGCCGGCCGGACGACAGGTCGATGATGGACAGCCGGCGATGGCCGAAGCCGAGCCCGGGTTCCAGGTGCAGGCCGCCTTCCACCGGGCCGCGGTGGTGCTGGCTTTCATTCATCCGCTCCAGGAGCAGACGGTTGATCTCGCGCTTGCCGCGCGTATCGAACATCCCGACTATTCCGCACATGCTTGGCTTGCCTCTCTCAGGTTGTTGGTGTCGCACAGGCGGTCGTACAGGCCGGTATAGGCCGCCACCATGGCGCTGATGCTGTAATGCCGCTCCGCGCGTTCGCGCGCGGCGGCACCGTGTTGTTCGATCAATTCCGGCTGCCGCACATAGGCGGCCAGCGCTTCGGCCAGCGCGACCGGGTCTTTCGGTGCGACCAGCCTCCCGGTGTGCCCGTCGACCACGGCGTCCGGGATGCCCCCGACGCGCGTGGCGACGACGGGCAGGCCGCAGGCCATCGCTTCGAGCAGCGTGACCGGAGTGCCTTCTGCGATCGACGACAGCGCGAAGACGGAAAACCCCTGCATCAGCTGAGCCACGTCGTCGCGTGCGCCGGGCAGCCGGACGCAATCCTGTATGCCGGCGGCCGCGACCTTTGCCTTCAGCGCCGGCAGCAGCGGGCCGTCCCCGACGATGGCCAGGCGCAGGCGGTGCGCATGCTCCGGCACCAGCGCGCGCAAATGGAGAAAGGCATCGACGAGGCCGGCGTGGTCCTTCACGTCCTGCACGCGTCCGACCGTGCCGATCACGAACTCGCCGTCACGCGCAGCCGGCGCAGGATGGAATGCATCGGTATCGACACCGTTGTTGATCAGCAGGTTCTTCTGTTCGGGGATGCCGACGCGCTCGCGCAGCCAGCGCTGCAGGTCACGCGAGACCGGGATGTAGCAATCGATGAAGGGGATCAGGAGGCTGCGCAGCAGGTTGTGCTTGCGGTTCAAGCCTTCGGGGTCGGACGCGTCCCGTCCGTGTTCCGCATGCACGCGCACCGGCACGCCGGCCAGCGCGGCCGTGACGTTGTATTCGAGCGCGGCGAAGTTATAGGTATGCAGGACGGCCGGCCGCAGCTGGCGCAGCAGCTTCCACAGCTTGACGTGGGTCATCGGCGCCAGCCCGGGCGGCTTGTCCAGCGCGAAGATGCCCACGCCCGGCCGGGTGACGCGGCTGGCGAAACCGGTATAGCCGGTCAGGCAGACGATCGCATGCCGATACTTCCCCGCCGGCATGCGGTTCACGCATTCGGCGAGCAGAGTCTCCAGCCCGCCGAAATCGAGACGGTAGATCAGGTGGACGACCAGGGGAGCTGCGTGCGCCATGGCTTATTTCCTGTTGGCGGCGAGCGCCGTTTCCAGTTGCGGCAGGTGCGCGGACAGGAAGGTACGCATCGCCGCCCGCGCCTGTTCCGGGTTCGAGTCGTAGGGTGCATAGAGCAGGATGGCGGCGCCGTCGTCGCCGTGCATCATCAACTTTTCCTTTGCCTGCAGCAGCTTGCCGAGATAGTCGTTGACGAGGAAGCGGCCGTCGATCCAGTACCAGGACCAAACCAGGAAAGGCCCGCCCTCGCCTTGCACACGCGCTTCGCGCAGGGCAAGTGTGCGGCCGCCGATCTGTTCGCTGCGGCCGGCTGTTGCCACGTGCAGCCAGCGCTTCTCCTTTTCCTGCACGAGACGGTTGGACGAGCTGATGAGCTTGGCGCTCTCGTGCTGGTTGCGGTAGTAGCGGATCGACATGCCTGCTTTCGCGCCGCCTTCCTGGTAGAAGCGGTCGAACTCCAGCGCCGCCGGTGTGAAGCCGGGCCGCCAGCCGGTGAATGCGGGTGCCGGTTTCCAAGTGGTGTGGAAGGCGTCGAGCCTGACCGGCTCGGGATTGTAGGTGGCGCGGTCGAGGTAATGCGCGTAGAACGGCCATACGGCGACGCAGGCAATGCTGGCAGCGGCGGCAGCGGCGATGGTAGCGGGCGATGCCGCCGGCGCCTCCGTGGCGCGCGGCGCCGCCGGCTCCTCATCCTTGCCGTCATCGCGCCAGAAGCCGCCGATCCAGAACATCAGGAACATGACGAGCCCGAAGAAGACCCAGCCATAGATCAGATGGTCGACGCCGACGGCGAGCTTGTTGCCGCTGAGGTGGCCGAGCATCACGATCATGTAGGCGCGCAGGCCGTTGGCGATGATGGGCACCACGATCGACAGCGCGACGAACATCCCCCGGCGCAGCGGCGAACGGTAGTTGAGATAGGCATACAGGCAGCCCAGCGTGAACGAGGAGATCAGGTAGCGCACGCCGCTGCAGGCTTCCACCACCGACCAGCTGCCAGTCGGAATCTCGAAATTGCTGCCGTTGCGCAGCACCGGGATGCCCGTGAGCTGCAGTGCCGCCACCGTGAAGTCGGCGGTGAAGTCGATCAGCGGCGGGACGAAGGCTTCGCCGAAGGGCACGGCAAGCAGCAGGAACAGCAACGGGAATGCCGCCGCCTGCGACAGGCGCAGGCCGGCCACCACCAGCACGGTCAGCAGCAGCATCGCCACGAAGGCGTACTGGCGCACGACCTGCACGCCGCCGACGTCGGCCAGCAGCCAGCCGAAGCCGACGACGGCCAGCAACAACAGGGCCGGCCAGCAGGGCTGGGGCGCGATCCGGGCCAGTTCCGTACGCCGGCGCCAGATCAGCCAGAGACTGATCGGCAGGATCACATAGCCGTGGGCGAAGGTCTCGGAACTGTCCCAGATGGCGACGATCGAGCGGGCGGTGTCGGCATAGATGGCGAGAACGGCCAGCAGCACGCCGGCAAGCGCGATGGCGGCCGGCAGACGGGGCAGGGAAAGCGCTTGTGCGCCGGCGGTGTTCACGCGCGTTCTCCTGCCAGCGGCTGCAGGGCCTCGCCGGCCGGCACATCCAGCAGAGTGTCCAGTGTCCGCAGATGGCTGGCCCAGCCGTACTGCTCGACCACCTTGCGCCGCGCCGCGCGCCCGATCTCGGGCAGGGAGAGGGTCAGCAGCGCGGTGACTGCATTGACATATTGCGTGTCGTCGCCGGCAAGCAGGATCTCGCGCCCCGGTGCGGCGTCGATGCCTTCCAGCGCGGCGGGCGAGACCACCACCGACTTGCCCATCGCCATCGCTTCCAGCACCTTGTTCTGGATACCGCGGGCGATGCGCAGCGGTGCCACGGCCACCTTGGCATGGGCGATGTAGGGACGCACGTCGTCCACCGCTCCGGTCACCTTTACGCCGGGGATCTGTTCCAGGTTCTTCACCTGCTGGGTGGGCCGCGCGCCGACGATGTAGAACATCGCCTTTTCATTGCGCTCGCGCACCGCCGGCATGATGGTTTCGGCGAACCACTGGACGGCGTCGATATTGGGCCAGTAATCCATGGCACCGGTGAACACGACGGCCGCCTCGTTGGGGGAATAGGGGTTGTCGTAGCTGCGTTCGGGCGAGAAATAGGCGGTGTCCACGCCGTTGCTCATATGGCCGATGCGGGCCGCGCTCTCCGGGGCGAGTTTTCGGAACAGGCCTGCTTCGGCCGCGGAGACGAACAGCGAAGCGTCGAATTCCCGTGCAACCCGGCGCTCGTAGCGCAGCAGTTCCTGCCCTTCACGCCGGTACAGCCAGCTTAGAGGCCATGGCTTGGTGTCGGCATACTGCACCCATTTGTCGGAATCGACGTCGATGAAATCGATGATGCGGCAGGCATTGGGGATGCCTTCGGCGTACTGCGCCATGCCGGACGAGAACACGACCACGCGGTGGATGCCGTATTCGGCCACCGTCTTTTCCACCCAGGCCTGCATGGCGGCATCGCGGTAATAGTCGAGCGTGAGCGCCCGGCCGGCGGCAAATGCGCGCAGGCTGCGCAGCTTGGCGCGCATCGGATGCAAGGCGGCGATGTGCGCCGTGGCGCAGAGATGCCTGACGGTGTCCGCGTGGCGCCAGTCGTCGGTGTCGTCGACGAAGGTGCCGAGATGCACCTTGAACCGCTGTGCCAGGTGTGCGAGCAGGTGGTAGGAGCGGATCTTGTCACCCTTGTTGGGCGGGTACGGCATGCGGTGGACCAGGAGAAGGAGGTGTTCCAAGGCATCACCCCAGATTCTTGACGATATGCGGGCCGATGGCATTGGCGACCTGCAGCGGAAGCCGTTGCCACATTTTGATGAAACGCTGGTATTTCGGGTTGAGCGGGTTGTTGTCCGGCAGTGCCTTGGCGCGGTGCAGCTGGTAAGCGTAGGGCAGGTGCTGCGGTTCGAATCCCCATCCCTTCTTGAAGTCGTAGGAGCCGGTGCCGATCTTGCTGCGGCCGAAATCGAAGGTGCGGATACCGCGCTTGCCGGCGCGCCGCATCACTTCCCAGCACATGAAGTCGTTGCCGGCGACTTCGCGCGCCTCGCCCGCGCCGCCCCAGTAATACGCCATCACATGGTCGCGGAAGTAGAAGTTCATGACGCTGCTGATGGTGCGGCCGTCCAGCGTGATGGTCATGATCTCGGAATCGTGGGGGAACACCTCGCGCAGGATGCGGAAGTAGTTCTTCGAGAACACCGGCGTGCCGAGGTGGTGCACGCTCTTGGCGTAGGCGTCGTAGAAGCGGTCGATGCCGCTGTCGATCTCGCTTTGCAGGCCGGCCTTGATGCCCTTGCGCACCATTGCGCGCCGCTTGCTGGTGATGGCGCGCATGTTGTCGTCGTCGCTGGCGTAGATTTCCTTCCTGAAGGTGACGTACAGTTCCTTGCCCAGCCAGTCGGGCTGCTTCGCTTCCAGGTTGCGGTATTCGAGGTGGCCGACCTTGAGGCGCGCCGCCAGTGCCTGCGCTTCGCGGTGCAAGGCTTGCCGGGCGGCCTCGGTACTGGCCGCGATGCCGCCGTAGACGCAGAACGGCAGCGAGACCAGGGAGTGGCCGAACAACAGACTCTTCACTTCCGCCAGCGGCAGCACGCCTTCGATGCGCCCCTGGTTTTCTGCAAACAAGAACCATGTCCGATGGCCGAAGGCGCGTTCGATCGCTTCCTTCCATCCGGCGCGGTGGCAGAAGGTGGCCTCGGGGCAGGCAGTGACGAAGGCATCCCAACGAGCGATGTCGCCGCGCTGCATTTCGCGCACGGCGAGGGTTGCGTTGGCGGCCGGGGCAAGCGGCGCGGCGAATGCGCGCGGTTCGACGAGTGTGTTCAATTGTTCACCAGGAAAATGTCATCCATGCGGCCCCAGCGGAAATCGCGCGTCAGTGCCTTCAGGCGCGCCTCGGTGCGGTGGATGTTCACGTAATGACGGAAGCGGGTCTTCAGGCCCACGTTGCTCTGTCGCGGCTGCCCGGGGTCGATTTCCCAGGGATGGAAGTAGAAGATGCCGGGCTGGCGGTCTTCCCGGTTCACGCGCTGCAGCAGCCAGCGCGACACGGCATAGGGGAACAGGCGGAAATAGCCGCCGCCGCCGGAGGGCAGGTTTTTCTTCATCACGCGTACCGTGGTGATCGGCACTTCCAGCACGCCGTCCCTGCCGCGCGGGTAGTGCGCAAAGCGCGGCGCATCCGGCATGCCGTAGTGGTCGTGGCTGATGGGGTAGATGCTGGAGCTGTAGCGGTAGCCGGCTTCCCCCAGCACATCCAGCGCCCACAGGTTGCGCAGGCCGATGGAAAAGCTGGGCGCGCGATAGCCCCGCACCGGCTTGCCGCCGATGTCTTCCAGCAGCGCCTTGGCGCGGCTTACGTCCTGGTGGAATTCTTCCGGCGTCTGGTCGGAGGCGCGCGCATGGCCGTAGCCGTGGCTGGCCAGCTCATGGCCGTTGTCGACGATACGGCGCACCAGCGCCGGATAGCGCTCGGCGATCCAGCCGAGCGTGAAGAAGGTGGCCTTGACGTTTTCGGCGTCGAGCAGCGCGAGGATGCGGTCCATGTTTGCTTCCACCCGGCACGGCAATGACGGCCATTGCGCGCGCGGGATGTGGCGCTCGAAGGCGGAGACCTGGAAATAGTCCTCCACGTCGATGGTCATGGCGTTGCGGATAGCCATGCGCACTCCTCAGGCGGCCAGTGCTGCCGGTTCCATCTCGCCTTTGATCCAGCCGCGGATCACCTGCGCGATGCGTACCGCCGCCCGCCCGTCCCAGAACTCCGGGATGCGCCCGGCCTTGCCGCCGGCGCGCATCACCTCGTCGAAGATCGCGAGGATGTTGGCGGGATCGGTGCCGGCCAGCGTATTGGTCCCTTCGGTGACGGTGATCGGACGTTCGGTATTGTTGCGCAGGGTGATGCAGGGAATGCCGAGCGCCGTGGTCTCTTCCTGGATGCCGCCGGAATCGGTAAGCACGACGCGTGCATCGCGCATCAGGCCGAGCATTTCGAGGTAGCCCATCGGCGGCAGCTGCAGGATGCGGGCCGGATCGAGCAGGCGGGCCATGCCGCCCTTCTCGATCATGCTGCGGGTGCGCGGATGCATGGGGAAGATCACCGGCAGCGACTTGCTGACAGTCGCCAGCGTGTCCAGCAGACCGCGCAGCGTGCCCGGGTCGTCGACGTTGGAGGCGCGGTGCAGGGTAAATATCGCGTAGTCCTTGCCGCCGGCAAGCAGATTGCTCGCGCCCGCCTGTTCGAGGATGTCTTGCACCGGCACCGCACGTGCGAGGTTGCGGCGCAGGGTATCGATCATCACATTGCCGACGAAGTGGATGCGCTCGTCCGCCACGCCCTCGCGCAGCAGGTTGTTGCGGCCTTCGCGCTCGGTGGTGAACAGCAGGTCCGAGATCTGGTCGGTGAGGATGCGGTTGATTTCCTCGGGCATGCTGCGGTCGTAGCTGCGCAGGCCGGCCTCGACGTGGATCACGCGCACGCCTTTCTTGGCGGCCACCAGCGCGCAGGCCAGCGTGGAATTGACGTCGCCCACCACCAGCACGGCGGAGGGCTGCTCGGCGTCCAGCGCAGGCTCGAAGCGGCGCATCACGTCCGCCGTCTGCGCGGCATGGCTGCCGGAGCCGACATCGAGATTGATGTTGGGCGCGGGGATGCCCAGCGCATCGAAATACTGGTGGTTCATCGCCGCGTCGTAATGCTGCCCGGTGTGCAGCAGGCAGACATCGATCTCGGGTGCGGCTTCCTTCATGGCGGCCATGATGGGCGCCATTTTCATGAAGTTGGGACGCGCGCCGACGACGCACAGGAGACGGTACGGTGTGTTCTGCATGGAATCGTATTGTGGAAAGGTGGATAGGCGCGCGTTAGCGCAGGCTCGACAGAGGGTTTGCCAGTGCAGCCGGCAGCCGCCAGACGGTGTGGCGCTTGTGGATGGAACGCATGACACACTCCCTGTTTTTATCGTTGTTGATTCGGACGCCCT
The DNA here is from genome assembly GCF_035654295.1 of Noviherbaspirillum sp. Lineage (GTDB taxonomy): Bacteria > Pseudomonadota > Gammaproteobacteria > Burkholderiales > Burkholderiaceae_D > Noviherbaspirillum. The sequence goes on from NZ_DASRXF010000097.1 coordinate 26,526, forward strand.
ATCGCGCAGCCGTTCATGTCGTTTGGTGCGGCTGCTGCAATGAACTTTTTTGCAAGCTTGTGTTTATTGTGCAAGGCGGATGGAGCGCCGGTTTTGATAATGGACAAATAGTGAAACCGTGCAAGATTGCTGCATCGATATACCTGCATTGCAGCAAATGCCGTGGGGCAATTTCAATGGGCTGCGCGTTGAATCATTGCGGCGGCGTCGCGGAACAATGCCGGCTGCGCGGCCGCACACGACGCTCGCTCCTGGCGGATGCGTTGTCGGTTTTCTTCCAGCCGGGCCACGGTCAGCACATGACCGAAGCCATCCATCCCTTCACCCATCATCCGCGACAGCATCGCTCCACCCAGCGCGGACTTGAAGTGGCCCGCCTCCCAGTACCAGCGGGTCTCCGTCTTCCTGTCGCCGCTGACGGGAATGGGCTCACACTGGTAGGACGAATAGCCGCTGAAATCCCACAAGGTGAGGCGCGCATCGGGATGCGCGCGGCGGACCGCCGCCACTTCGCGCGCGAGGATCGCTTTCCATTGCTCGAAGGCGTCCCACAGGCCGGTTTCCTCGAACATCGCAAGGATCTGCGCGTGGTAGGGATAGATCACGAGATGCACTTCCGAGGCCGGCGCGAGTGTGCGCAGGATCTGGCCAAGGGCATCGAGGTCGGGCGAGCCGCCGGTCTCGGGCCCGGGCACGGTGCGAGGCAGGCGCGCGAAGGCCTTTGCATATTCTTCCGCGCGCTGCCGGAACAGCGCGTGGTAACCGCCCTCGCGCGCAAAGCGGCGGTATTCGAGCAGCGGGTTGAAGCCGTTGGGCGCGATGGTCTTGCCTTCCGGATCGCGCTGCAGGCGCAGCGTGGCGAGGCTGTCGGCGAGTGCGGACAGCGAAAAGACGGCATCCACCTTCCAGCCGAACGCATCGACCTTCTGCTGCGTCCCCGCCGCCGCCACCTGCCGGCGGCGCACCTCCGGGGCGGTCAGGAAATCGAGGAACTCCACGCCGAGGATGACTGCCGCGGGCCGCTGCCCCGCCGCGTGCAGGTAGTCGAGCTGGCGCCGGGTGGCGTGGATGCTGGTGCCGGGAATGGCAAGGTTGTACGCGTTCTTGCCCGCCAGCGCTGTATGGGCCGGATCGAAACCGATTTCGGCACGCGAGTTGCCGGCGATGACAACTTCGGGCTGCAGGCGGCGCGCGGCGGTCAGCTTGATCTCTTCCTGGTAGCGGTCCGGCCGCGGTTTCACCGCGTTGAAGCCGGGCTTCTGCACGATGCCGAACAGACCATAGGGATCGACCAGCACCGCCGTCCCCGCTGCCAGCAGCACGCCGGCAGCGACCACTGCGCAGGTACGCCGGAGGAAGCGCGCGTGGTCACGGTCGAATGTCGCGTTCATGGCCTCAGAACTGGAAGTACAGGAATTCGGTGGGGCGGTTCAGCGACAGCAGGCTAAACACGGCCAGCACGCCGACCGCCGCCGCCCAGCGTGTGCCGGGTTGCCAGGCAAGGCCGCGCACGCGCTGCGCCGCATCGGCGGCAACGTCCAGTGCCGGTTCGAAGCGGCGCATCAGCTCCTGCGTGTTGGGCATCAGGAAGGCAATTGCCGCGGCGCAGGCGACCCAGCCCCAGGTCTGCATGAAGCGCGCGCCGCCCCCCAGGTAGAAAGTGACGCCCCATTGTTCGAGCAGCGGTTTTGCCGCGCCGAGCTGGTAGCCGATCGCATCGGGCAGGCCGACGCCATACATGCCGGCCATGCCTTGCAGAATCCAGAGCGCCTTGGGCAGGTCGGTGGCACGGAAGAACACCCAGGCGACGCAGACGGCGGCAAAGGTCAGCAGCACGCCCGCAGCATGCCAGGCGCGGCTGCGGCGGAAGCGGCTGTCGCCTGCCAGCGCTGCCCATGCATGGTTGAGCATGAGGTAGGCGCCGTGCAGCGCGCCCCACAGCACGAAGTTCCAGGAAGCGCCGTGCCACAACCCGCCCAGCGTCATGGTCGCCATCAGGTTGGCATGGCGCCGCAGCGGCCCCTTCTGGTTGCCACCGAGCGGGATATAGAGGTAGTCGCGCAGAAAGCGCGAGAGCGTCATGTGCCAGCGCCGCCAGAACTCGACGATGCTGGCCGACTTGTACGGCGAATTGAAATTGAGCGGCAGGCGCACGCCGAAGATGCGCGACAGGCCGATGGCCATGTCCGAATAGCCGGAAAAATCGAAGTAGAGCTGGAAGGCATAGGCGAGCACGCCGCCCCAGGCGACCAGCAGGCTGGCGGAATCGCTCTTGTCGAACACGAAGTTCGCGTGGTCGGCGAGGTTGTCGGCGATGAGCACTTTCTTGGCCAGGCCGATGATGAAGATGGTGAGCCCGACCGCGAGGTTCTGCGCCGAGAAACGGTAGGTCGCCTCTTCCGCGAACTGCGGCATCATCTCCTTGTGGTGCAGCACGGGGCCGGCCACCAGATGGGGGAAGTAGGTGACGAAGAGCAGGTAGTGCGTGAAGCGGAATTCCCTCACCTTTCCCTGCGCGGTATCGACCAGGAAGGCGATCTGGGTGAAGGTGAAGAAGGAAATGCCGATTGGCAGAAGAACGTGCAGCATGGGGAACTCGCTTCCCGCCAACGCGTTGACCGATGCCAGGAAAAAGTCCGCATACTTGAAGTAGGCCAGTACGATGAGGTTGGCGGCCACCGCGCACGCCAGCCACCGGCGGCGCGCCCTGCCCTTGGCGGCGGCGATGCATTGCCCGGCGCGGAAGTTGAACGCGATCGATGCCAGCAGCAGCGGCAGGTAGGCCAGGCTCCACCATGCATAGAAGAACAGCGAGGCGGCGGCGAGCCACGCGGCCGCCAGTTCCCGCCTGCGCCGCGCGAGCAGAAAAAAGACCACGGCCGTGACCGGCAGGTAGGCCAGCAGGAAGGCGTAGGAATTGAACAGCATTGCCTGTTATTCGGCGTGCATGCCGAATTCGCGCTGCACTTCGCCGATCACGGTCTGCAGTTCCGGTTCGTCGAACACGTGCAGCTCTTCCAGGTAGCCCATCAGGAACAGGCGGTCGCACAGGGTGTTGATCTTGCGCGGCACGCCGCCCGTGTATTCATGGATGGCGGCGAAGGCGTCGTCGGTGATGCGCGGGTCGTCCTGCCAGCCGGCGGTGCGCAGGCGGTGCTCGATGTAGGCGCAGGTTTCGAAGTAGTCGAGCGGACCGAGGTGGTAGGTGGCGATCACACGCTGGCGCAGCTGTTCCATGTCGGGGCTGAGCAGCGTGCGGCGGAACTCGGGCTGGCCGAGCAGGTAGATCTGCATCAGGCAGCTGTCGTCGGTCTGGAAGTTGGACAGCATGCGCAATTCCTCGACCGCGCGCGGCGGCAGGTTCTGTGCTTCGTCCACGACGAGCAGCGCGCGCCTGCCCTGCTGGTCGCACTGGCGCAGGAACAGTTCCAGCCGCCCCAGCAGCGTGGTCTTGCTGGCGTTCTCGTGCGGCAGGCCGAATGCGGCGGCGACGGTGCGCAGGATGTCGTCGGCGTCGAGCGCGGTGTTGACGATCTGGGTGGCGCGGATGCGGTTGGCGTCCAGCTTGTGGAACAGGTTGCGCATCAGCGTGGTCTTGCCGGCGCCGACCTCGCCGGTGATGACGATGAATCCCTCGCCGCGCGAGATACCGTAATCGAGGTAGGCCATCGCGCGCTTGTGGCCCTTGCTGCCATAGAAGAAGGCCGGGTCGGGCTTGAGCTGGAAGGGATTGGCGGTCAATCCGTAAAAGGATTCGTACATTGCGGACTTGGCTCCGTTAAAAGGATATCTGCAGGAAAGCGGTGACGGCGTTTTCGCGGTATTCCGCGTTCACCTGATTGGACCGCTTTTCGAGACGGCGCAGTTCGACCCCGCCCTTGACCTTCTGCTGCAGCTGGCGCGTGATGCCGATACGCGCGGAAATGTTGTCGTCTTCCCGGCCGCTGGCCTGGCCGTGGATGCGGTTGATGCCTGCGCTGGCAACCACGCTGGTACGCGGCGACAGGCGCCAGTTCCATACCGCGCCCGCACCGGTCTGGCGTGTGGCCTCGCCGGCGAGTGCGCCGATGCCGACGCCCAGCGAGGCGTCCGCGGCAGATGCGGATTGCGGTTCGCGCTGGGTGCGGAACAGGTTGAGGATCAGGGTGTTGAACGCGCCGCGGAAGGCGACCGACGCATGCGCGGTCTTTTGCAGGAACACGCGGTTGGTATAGGCGGTCACCGGGAACACCATGGTCGAGGGCAGGCTGGCGTCGCGGATGAATTCCTGCACGAGCTGCTCGCGCGCGGCCTGGTCGGGGATGCTGGCCTCCCACAGGCCGCTGAGGAAGGAAGCGGTGTCCTGCGTGACAGGCACGAGGAATTGCGAACGCGCGGTGGTGATATCTTCCTGGTAGCCGATGCTCCAGATACCCATGCGGGTGCGGTGGCGGGCGTCGATGGACAAGGTATCGCCGAAGAAGCGCTTGCCGGCGGCGGCCGAAATGTGCGTGCGTTCCGACGGCGCCCAGATGGCGCCAAGCGACCAGAAGCTGCCCTCCGGATTGCGCCCGATGCTCGCATAGCTATTTTCTTCGCGGCCGGCGGTCGCGGTCAGGGAGATGCGCGGCGTCACCAGGTAGCGCAAGGTGCCGGACAGCGCGCGGGTGTCGACGTCTTCCGCATCCTTGTATTCGATGCGCTGGTCGTCGTAGAGGACGCCCCATTGCAGGGTATGGAAATCGGAGCCGCTGTCGATGCTCAGGCGCACGCGGTCGGAATTGCTGTCGCGCAGTCCGCCGGCGTCCGCGTTGACCATGTCGCGGCTGTAGCGCAGTTCGCCGGTGGCCGCCCGGCCGAAGCGGTGGCGCAGGTAAGGGCTGATGCTGGCGCTGCGCACTTCCGTCTCGTTGCCGCTCAGGTTGCCATTGCCGCTGACCTGAGGCCCGAATTCGGAGATCGCCTGCTGACCGGAGGATGCGCGGCCGTCGATGAAGAACAGGTTTTCGACCAGCTCCGCGTTGGCATTTGCCTGCAGGTAGTGCTGCGTATTGGATGCGCCGTCGGTGCGCGCATAAAAGAAATTGCGCATGCCGTAGTCGGCCGACAGTTTCATGCGCGCGCCGATGCCGCGGATCGACAGGCGCGGTGCGACCTCGGTGATGAAATCGCTTTGCTCGCTGCCTGCCGGCGACAGCCTGATGTTGTCGGTATACGTTTCCCTGAGGTCGACGCCGGGCGTGACTGTCCACTCGGCGGCGCCGGCCGACCCGGGCCATGCGAGCGCGACGCAGGCGGCGATCGGCGCAAGCGGAAAGAGGATGGCGTGATCGGGAAAGTGTCGCATGGCGTCAGGAGCGGTAGTAACCGTAGGTCTCGGGTTCGGCGAAGCTGCGGCCCTTGTTGTAGATCAGGTTGACGTTTTCGCAGCTTTCGATCTTGCGCAACGCATCCTTCAGGGTGTTGCGCGTCGTCTTTTCGGCTTCCACCACCATCACGATCTGTCCCATCTGCTCGGCCAGCACGCGTGCCTCGCTGGTCAGCAGCAAGGGCGGGGAATCGAAGATCACGATGCGGTCGGCGTAGCGCGTGGCGATGTCGTCCAGCAAGGCTTTCATGGACTGGCTGGCCAGCAGTTCGGTGGCATTCTTCTGGCTGTTCCCGGCAGGCAGGATGCTCAGCCGCTCCACATTGGTCCGCAGCAGCACGTCGGCCAGATCGAGCGACTCGTCGCGCAGCAGGTCCATCAGCCCGGTCTCCGCCTCGAGGCCGAGGGCCGGCAGCACCGACGGACGGGCGACATCGGCGTCGACCAGCAATACGGTATGGTCCATTTCCATCGCGATGCTCATCGCGAGGTTGATGGCGCAGAAAGTCTTTCCTTCACCGGGCAGCGAGCTGGTGACCATGATCAGGTTGCCGTGACGGATCGCGCCCTGGCCCTTGTAGAGGGCCTTGCCGATCAGCGGGCGCTTGATGAAGCGGAATTCCTCGGCGACCGGCGTGCGTTCGCTGTTCGGGGTGACCATGCCGGCCTTGTGCAGGCGCTCCACGTCGATCTGGTGGCGGGGGGCGATGCGCGCAGGCTGGACTTCGGCCTGCGCAAGTTGTACTACCGGCGGCTCCTGCGGCACGGCGGCCACCAGCGGCGGCGGGGTGGCAGGACGGGGACGGGGACGGCTTTCGCGCGCTTGGCCGGCAATGCGTCCGGCGGCCTTTTCGATAATGCTCACATTCTCTCCCGGGAAATCGGTTGGAGGGCCTGCCTTAAGAGGTCATCAGCATGCGCAGCATGACGCCGCTGCACAGCACGAGCAGCAGCCCGAACGAGCCCGCGAAGGCGATCGTGCCCTTGCGCTGCCGCGCCAGCTCCTGCTCCGTCCAGTGCATGGCGACCGTGCCGAGGATGGGCAGGCCGGTGGCCTCGCGCAGGCTGTATTGCGTAAGGAAAGTCGGACGGATGCGGCTCATCAGGAAGGCGGCGGCGATGCCGGCGGCCAGCGCGCCGAGCACGACGCCGCCGAACAGCTTCATGCGCGGCGGGCCCGACGGCGTTTGCGGCACCATCGGCGGATCGACGACGCGAAAGGTCATCATGTCGGTAGTGGTGGTCAGCTCGCCGGAGAGTTTGGCGGCCTCGCGGCGGCCAAGCAGCTTTTCGTAGTTTTCCTTGTTGATTTCATAGTCGCGGTTGAGTTGCGCGAGCTGGGCCTCGACTTCCGGCACGGCCTTGTTCATGGCAGTCAGGCGCGCCACACGGGAGCCGTATTCATCAACGCGTGTGCGCAGCGATGCCACACGCGCCTCGGCGGAAGCCAGAGAGATCGTCAGCTGCTGCAGCAAGGGACTGTAGTTGGCGCCGCGGTCGGCATTCGGCTTCCTGGTCTTCGCTTCCTCGCGCTTGCGCTCTTCGAGCTGCGCGATCAGGCGCTGGTTGGCAATGATGTCGGGGTGCGCCGGGGTGTACTGCATCTGCAGGTTGTCGAGGTTCTTGCGCAGCGTCTGCAGGCGTTCGTCGATTTCCGGGTTGCTCGCAGCGGCGGCGCGCATGGCGGCTGCCGCATCGGCTTCGTCGCCGGCGATCTGGCGCTTGAGCGCATCGCGCGCCTGCTCCGCTTCGCGCAGTTCGAGGCGCGCCTGGCCGAGGGCGTCGTTGGCATCCATCAGCTTGCTGCTGTAGTCGCCGCCCTGGCGCGACAGCAAGCCGGTATTCCTGAGCTTGAATTCCTTGAGTGCGTTTTCGGCGGCCGTGAGTTTCTCTTCGTAGCTCTTGATCTGGTCGTCGATGAAACTGACGGCCTTTTCCGATTCCTTTTTCTTGTCGCCGATGCTGGCTTCCACGAAGATGGTCAGCAGCGAGCGCACCACTTCCTTGGCCAACCTCGGGTTTTCGTGGCTGTAGGCGATGGTGTAGATATTGTCGCGCGCCGTGCCGCTGAGCTTGATGTCCTTGGCCAGCTTGTCGAGCAGTTCTTCCTTTTCGCGCGCGGTACTGGCCTTGATGTCGAGGTCGACCATGCGCGTCAGGCGTTCGAGGTTGGGCCGGCTCATGAGCGTACGGCTCATGATTGCCACCTGCTGCTCCACGTTGGGCACCGTGGTCATGCTCGACAGCAGCGGCTTGAGGATACTCTGGGTATCCACATACACCCGCGCCGATGCCTGGTAGCTGTCGGGCACGAGATGGACGGCGATGCCGCCGGCGACGGCGGCCAGCCAGGCGGTCGCGAGGGCGAGCCACCGGTACTTCCAGACACCCTTGATATGCGAAACCAGCTGGGCGAGTTGTTCTTCCATTGCTTCCTGCTCCCTGAGTCGGCGCGGCCACGATAGGCGCTCATTGTTGTTCTGCTGCCGCTTTTGATGCGCCATCAAAGATTACTTATATCCAGGAGGTAAGAATTGACGTTTGTCAAGCTGGCAACAGGAAGCGGGAACTTTTGCCCGCAAGCGAGGGCTCGCGTGCGGAGCGGCGAACAGGAAAACAGCCTGGCTCGGCGCCAGGCTGAAGTGAGGCAGGGATGATGGCGCGATGCAGCGCAAGCACCAGACGGGGCATTCGTCCCGTCATCAGGCGCCTTGCTTCCTCCGGCGGCGTGCCGTTGCGGCGGCAAGGATACCGATGCCGAGCAGGCCGGACGATACAGGCTCGGGCACGTCGGTGGGCGGGGGCGTGCGGCCGTCGCGGACCAGGAAATCCATGTGCGACAGGGCGGGGTTATTGCCGCCGTTGTTGTCGAAAGTGATGGTGTACGTGCCGGGGTTGCTGTCGTCAAGGACGATGTCGTCAAAGAAGTAGGCGGCGCTGCTGGTGGCCGCTTTCAGGACGCCGACAAGATCGAAGACCACGGGCAGGTTCAGCGGCGTCGCGCCATTGGTGTCAGTGAGCGTCAGCGTGAACGTGCCGGTATTGTTGCCTACCGCATTCAGGCTGAACCGGATGCCCATGACGGTGTCGCCGTTGCTCGTGCCGCCGCCCGGTGTCTCGTCGCGGACAACCTGATCCCAACCGCCGCCGAAGACGTTGTTCGTGTTCAGATAATTTTGAAGCTGCCCCGGGCTGCTATTGGCCGGCGTGAACGGGCCGTGGCAGGCGTCGGCGGACTCGCCGTTGATCGTCATGTTCGTCGTGTCGAGTCCGGTGCCGCAGGGAGCGGCATAGGTGGTGCCGGCAAAGCCGAGCACCGATACCGCGAATGCGGTTTTCAATAAGGCTTTCATTGTCATTTCTTTTCTCCTGTTGTGGTTTGGCGCTACGTGCGTTACTGCCCCCTAATCAGCAACTTGCGTGCCGGAGGGCGTGCCTCCTTTGGATTCAAGGAGTTAGCAGCGAGTTAGCGATATCCCTCAAGCAAGCTGTAAGACTTTTCGACGGCCTGCCGCCGCGGCAGGTCTGCGCACGCGTCGTATCGCGCGCTGCCGGATTGTGTCGGCTGACTTTACAGACACGACGCCGCCGATCAGCCGGGCGACATCAACTGTTTGATGCAAAAGACCTTTTCTCCTCGGGCACGGTGCTTGCTGATACGGGCGGGCAGCACCACTCACATTAACCTTCTAGTCGGGGAGATCATTTTGAAACTCTTGAAAAAAGCACTGCTCACTCTGGGTCTGGCATCGGCCCTCGGATTTTCCGCAACCGCCAGCGCTATTCCCTTTACCGTCTCTGGCGGCAGCTTCAGCGTCGGCAGCGGCTACGGCACCGGCAACGGCCAGCTGGACGTCGTATTCACCAACCTGGTCACCTCTCCGGTGAATTTCAACCTGAACAGCGCGGGCGACTCGCACTCCTTCCTGTTCGGCACCGCCAACCTGCGCGAGTCCTGCATCAACACAGGTGTCGGCCTGTTCGATTTCCTGCTGGGCTGCGGCTTCGGCGGCAATGAAACGGACAACCTCGGCGTCACCGCCAACCTGACCTTTACCAGCCCGGTTGCGCAGACTGTGCAGCATGTCGCCGTGACGGGTGCCATCGCCGGCCCGGTGAACTCGAATCTGTTCTCGATCACCGACCTGTTCATCGACTTCAACCCGGTGACGGTCAATTTCGGCACCGGCGGCGCCTTCACCGTGAACCTCTCCGACATGTACTTCACGAGCACCGGCCCGATCACCAACGCCGCCATCGTGACCCTGGACGCCGTCCCGGTTCCGGCACCGGCCCCGCTGGCATTGCTTGGCCTCGGCCTGGCCGGCCTGGCCGCCACACGCCGCCGCAAGCAGCTGCAAGCCTGATCGAAGCACTTCAGCAGCATGAAAAGCCGGCCTTCAAAGCCGGCTTTTTTTTGCCTTGCATGCTTGCGTGCTCACGGAGACGTGGTCGCGGCATGATCGATGCAAAAAAAACGGCAGGCGCTCATGCCTGCCGTTCGCACATCCGGGCCTCGGTTCAAAGCTGGGCCAACAACGCGCGTGCGTCCTTCAGCTTGGGAAAGTCCTTTCCTGAATCGACAAGGGTCTTGAGTTCGCTGCGTGCTTTCTCCTTGTCGCCTGCTTTCACGAGCGCTTCGGCGTAGCGCAGGCGGATATCGGGCGCGTCGGGCGCACCGGCGACCGCTTTTTCGAGCAGCTCCAGGCCGCGCTGCACCTCCCCGTTCTCGACGAGGATGCCGCCGAGGGTGTCCATCACTGCCGGGTTGCGCGGATCGATACCGTAGGCGTTCTCCGCCAGCTTCAGCGCGCGGCTGTCCTTTTCCTGCTGATAGGCCCAGGCGAGGTTGTTCAGCGCGCGCACGTTCTTCGGATCGCCCTTCACGATGGTTTCGTACTGGCGGATCGCCTGTTTGTTCTGGCCGGTCGACAGGTAATGGAGCGCAAGATAAGCATGGGACGCGCTGTCGTTCGGATGCGCCTTGAGCCATTCGTTGATGTGGCTGTCTGCCTCTTTTTCCTTGCCGGCCAATACCAGCGCGGCATGCAGTTTTTGCGCGGTCTGTCCGTTCTTGCCTGCCGCGAAGGCGCGTTCAAATGCCCCGGCTGCCAGCGCCGGCTTCTTTTGCGCCATCAGGACCTCTCCCTCGAGCAAATGCCCGGCTGGAGACTTCGGATGCTGCTTCTGCAGGTTGCGTGCCGTACCGAGCGCCGGTTCGTGGCGCCCTGCCATGACATCGATGCTTGCCAGTCCCAAGTGCGCCTCGATGTAATCGGGATGGAGCGCGAGCGCCTTCTTGAATGCGGCTGCCGCTTGCGCCTGCTTTTGCGCCCCGAGCTGCAGAATGCCGACGTGGTAGTGCACGCCGGCCGCGTCAGGTTTGAGGACGGCCAGCTTTTCGTAGGCCTCGAGTGAAGCTTCCCGGTTGCCGTTGGCGAAATGCGCATTGCCGAGCATTTCGAGCGCCTCCGGGCTTTGCGGGTTTGCGCTCTGCAGTTTTTGCGCGAGCGACAATGCCTTCTGTTTCTGTCCGTTGCGGACGTACTGCATGAAAAGCTGCCCGGCGGCCTGCATTGCATCCGGGTTTTCCGCATGCGCACGCTCGAACCAGCGGGTGGCCTCCTCGTTCTGCTTCTGTTGCGCAGCCAGCGCGCCGAGTGCTTGCAGGACTTCCGGATTCTTCGGATCCTTTTCCAGCAGCGATTCCAGGCGCTTCTTTGCCGAATCGGGCTTGCCTTCCTTGACATCGAGGTTGGCCAGGCTCGCGGCTGCGGGATAGTTCAGCGGCTCGATCGCCAGTACCTCTTCGAAACTCTTGCGCGCATTGGCCGTATCGTTCCGTGCCAGGTGCACGGCTCCCTTCAGCAGCCGCAGCCTGGCATTCTTCGGCTGCTCCTTTTCCATCCCGTTCACCAGTTCCAGTGCCTTGTCGAAGCGCTTTTGCTGGACGTATGACAGGACGAGGGCGGTGCCGGTCTGGTCCTTTTTGTCGAGGGCATAGGCCTTTTCGAATTCGGCAATTGCAGCATCGCTGTCACCCTGGCCCAGCTTGGCCTTGCCCAGCGAAGCGCGGATCATGGCGTCCTGCGGCGCAATGGCGCTGGCCTTCTTGAAATAGTCGCTCGCCGCGCGCAGGTCGTTGGACTGCCAGGACGACTCGCCGGCGATGGCAAGCAACTGCGGGTCCTGGGGCGCGTCCTTCAACGCTTCCGAGGCCACGGTCTGTGCACGCTTGGCCTCGCCGTTCTTCAGCAGCACGGCGGCATACAGCTTGCGTGCGTTGATATCCTTCGGGTGACTATCCAGGTATGTCTTCAGGTGTACTTCCGCCTGTTGCGTCGCACCGAGGGCGTACTGCGCCGATCCTGCCAGCAGCTGGCTGGGCATGTGGTCCGGCGCCGAGCGCAGGATACGCTGCAGCTGCTCCAGCGCCGCGGCGTGCTTGCCTTCCCTGTACTCCAACAGGGCCTGGGTATAAATGCCGATGATGGTTGCCGAGCCGGCTTTGCGCGCCGCTTCCAGATTGGCGCGCGCCGCATCGTACTTCCCCATTCCGATTTCGATTCCCGCTCGGGACACCAGCGCCGGGGCCGCGTTCGGCTTGATCTTCAGGACTTCCTCGTACGCCGCGAGCGCTTCCTCCGCCTTGTTCTGCGCGCGCAGCAGATCGGCCTTGAACTGCCACGCGTCGGCATTTGCCGGATTTCTGGCAGTCGCTTCGTCCGCGTAGCGCGAAGCGAGCTGCGTGTCCCTGGACAGCGTGGCGTGGCGCGCGAGCCCGATCAGCACGTCGGGATGGTCCGGGCTCAGCTTGCGGGCAAGTTCGAATGCCTGTTTCGCCTCGTCGCCCTTGCCCAGCCCGAGAAAGGCATTGCCGCGCGCCAGTGCGGCCGCAAGGTCGTCCGGTGCGTCGCCCGCTTCAGCCAATACCGCTTCGAACTTCCCCTGCATGATCAGCGACCTGGCCAAAGGCGGTAGCGCCTTGTCGCGCGCCATGCCCAGTTCGATCGCCTTGCGCAGTTCCTTTTCGGCGGACTGGGGATCGTTTGTGTCGAGGTAAACGGTGCCCAGGAGAAGGCGCGCATGCATGTCCTCGGGGCTTTGCTGCAGCGCGTTCTTGAGCTGGATCACCGCCGCCTTGTTATCCCCTTTCCTGTGATACTCGCCGGCCTCGCTGACGAGCGCCTGCACGTCCGGCGACTTGCTGCACGCCGCCAGCCCGCCCGTAAGGAGGCTTCCCGAAATCATTGCGATACAGAGCGGCTTTTTATGACGAAGAGAAGGCATTATCGTTTTCCTTTTTTCTCTGATGGCGGCACTGGGCCGTCCGTACGTGATGGCCGCTGTTTCCCTGACTGCCGGCGGCCGTTGATATTGGTCATGAGAAACGAGTGTATGCGAGGCCACTTTTCCGCGGCCGCAAGAAGTTCACACCATTGAGGTGCATCAACGCGGAGAGATTCTGCCGCGCAATACTGACGCTCTCGTAGCAATCTCGTAGCAATAAGCGCTGTGCCTGTCAGGGAGACGAAAATGAAAAAGGAAATCATGGGTGCGGGCCGTTGCCTGCACTGGCTGTGGCTTGTCGTTGCAGTGCTGCTCGCCGGTTGCGCCGGCAGACCTGCGATACCGGTTGCCGATGCCGCGCCGGAGCCCGCCGGTTACAAGCACGAATACCGCATCGGCCCGGGCGACAACGTCATCATTTCGGTATGGCGCCATCCTGAAGTATCGCTGACGGTTCCGGTACGCCCCGACGGAAAGATCACGACGCCGCTGGTGGAAGACTTGCCCGCGAGCGGCAAGACCGGCACCGAACTGGCGCGCGACATCGAGAAGGCGCTGGCCAAGTTCATCCAGGACCCGGTGGTCACCGTCACGGTAACGGGATTCGTTGGCCCTTACGGCGAGCAGATCCGGGTGATCGGTCAGGCGACCAAGCCGCAGGCGCTTGCCTATCGTGAAGGAATGTCGGTGATGGATGTGGTGATCGCCGTCGGCGGCCTCACCGAATTCGCAGCCGGCAACCGGGCCAGCATCGTGCGCAACGTGGGCGGACGGCAGCAGAAGGTCGGCGTGCGGCTGAACGACCTGATCCGTGACGGCGACATCTCCGCCAACATGCCGGTGCGTCCGGGCGACATCCTGGTGATTCCCGAAAGCTTCTTCTGAGAATGGATTCGCCAGGCAGGCGACCGGAAAGGATTTATGAAAGCAAGTGCATCGCTGGGCCGCATGCGCTCCATGTCGGAACGGCTGAAGGAGCGTTATTTCGGTGGACAGATCCATCCCTATCAGGTGTTCGAAAGGCGGATCGATTCGCTCCTCACCCAGAACACGGTACTGCTCGATGCCGGCTGCGGCAGGTCGGCCCCCCTGATTACGAAGTTCAAGGGCAAGGCCGGGCGCCTGATCGGCGTCGAGGTGGTCAATTTCACGGAGCAGGCGAAAGCCTCGGGCGTGGAGCTGCTGAACAATGACCTGAGCCGGATCGACCTGCCGTCGGCCAGCGTCGATGTGGTGATCTCGCGCAGCGTGCTGGAGCACATCGAGGACATCGAGCCGGTGTACCGCGAGATCCATCGTATCCTCAAGCCGGGCGGGCGCTTCGTGTTCCTCGTCCCCAATTTCTGGGACTATGTGTCGCTGCTGTCGTGGATGGTGCCCAACAAGTTCCATTCGTGGATCGTGAACAAGCTCGAAGGACGCGCCGCGCACGATGTCTTCCCGACCTACTACCACTCGAACACGCGGCCGGCGATCTCGCGGCTGGCGCAGAGCAGCGGTTTCGAGATGCTGTCCTTCGACTACGTGGGGCAGTATCCCTCCATGTTCATGTTCAACCCGGCCCTGTTCCTTGCCGGTACCGCCTATGAAAAGCTCATCAACAGGTACCGCGCGCTGCACTTCCTGAAGGGATGGATTCTTGCCGATCTGCGGAAGTCGGACAACCACCCGCCGCGTTAACGTTTGCCTGCAGCACTTCCCGCGTGAGCGGCGGGTTTCGCTGCGCTCTACCCACCCTACGATTCTCTATAAAGGAGTAGGGTGGGTAGAGCGCAGCGAAACCCGCCATGCGGTCAACATACATCATCTCCACGCGCCCGAAAAAAAAGACCTCGACTAGGTCGAGGTCTTCAGGCTTGCAAAGCGTTTCGTCAGAAGCGCGGCACGACATTCCACTGCGGTGCGGTGGAGTAGTCCGGCTTGACGGGCCTGCGCATGAACAGATCCCATGCCGCACGCGCGTTTGCCTGGCCGCTGGTAGCCGCTACCGCAAGCGCGGGCTGCATGTTGGACGGATAGCCCGACGGTACGGTTGCGTAGCCGTCCATTTCACCTGCCTTCCATGCCACGCGGTTAACGCCGCGGTCCCTGTCGTACTGCGTCCTCCAGTCAGCCATTGCCTGGCTGGCGCACTGCTGGTTGAGGTAGGCCGCGCCGGTGCTGTTGGTCAGCGCGCCGCCGCTGGCGTTGCGCATGGTGGAGCGGTAGGCTTCCCCGATGGTGGCGTACAGCGGCGAGGTTTCGGTCGGACGGACGGCCAGCGCGTAGGTGGCGCCGTCGATCCAGCAGTAACCCGCGCCGGTGAGTCGCTGGATGGGGAACTTGGCCTTCCAGGTCAGCAGGGGCTTGGCGTTGGTGAATCCCAGTTCGACCAAGTGTCCGACGCTCCAGGTGAAGAAGTCGTCCATCCAGGGGGCGAGGCCTGTCTTGGCGCCGGCGGGGGTCGTGTAAGCCATCGGCTTGAACGCCAGCGTACCTGAACCATCGATCACGCCGAGGTTATTGGGATTGCCCGTCACATAGGTGGCGGTGTACCAGTCGATGTTATAGCCGACGCGATCCACGAAGTACTTCTTCATCGGGTGGCTGTCCGGCGTGATGTACGCCGCGTGGCCGAGGGTCCGCAGCGACCATGCCTGTCCGCGCACCTGGTCGGACTTCACGATGCCCTTGGCGAATTCGCGGTAGCGCGGATTGTCCTTGAGCATGTTGTAGTTGGCCCAGAACTGCAGCTCTTCCAGATAGTAGTAGTCGCCGGTTGTGACGTAAGGCAGGTAAGACATCGAGGGCTGGTGGCTTGAATCGGGCTGGTAGATCGTGGCGCAATCGCCGCCGCAGGCCGGGAACAGTTCGCTCAGCTTGGTAACCGGGTTGATCGCATCGCTAGCCGCGCCGAGCAGTGTCATGTACGGATAGTTGTCGAGCGAAACCGGCATGTCGGTCTTCTTGTCGCGATAGTGGATCGGCCAGCTGCCGGCGAGGTCGCCCACACCCAGGGTGACCTTCTTGGCGCGGTTATCCATGCTCAGCAGATACATCGCGCTCCACTCGGGCAAGGGTCCGATGTCCGGGCGTCCGCCGGTGGTTGGCATGCCGGGCAGGACCACGCCGGAACCCATCGGGGCGATGTTCGACTTCAGCCAGCGGCTGTCCAGTCCCGCCAGTGCGGTGGACGACACGGTGACGGTGGTGTCGTAGTTGGGCATCGCGCCGGTGGCGATGATGTACTTGCCGTTATGCTGCACTTCGGCCTGGGGCGCGCCGCCCCACCAGAACACCTTGCGCCAGCGTGCATGGTGGAAGTGCTTGAGCGCCGGCTGCGAGAACACGGTCTGGCCGCCGACGGTCACCGTGGCATCGTAGGTGAAGTTCTGCGGCTTCGGCTCATAGGCCCAGTTGTTCTCGACAGTGACGTCCACGCGGGCCTTGTTGAGGCCGGTGTAGGAACGCACCGCAAAGCGCGCGGTCAGGTGCGGATGCGGCGTGCCGGCGGAATTCTTCAGCGGCGCGCTGACCTGCCATTCGTTGACCAGCGGGCCGGTGATCCAGGTCTTGTAGCCGCCTGCCTTGAGCAGCGCATCGGCGGAGGCAGTATAGACGATGCCGCCCAGGTTGACACTGACGCCCGCAGTAAATCCGGCATTGGTCAGCGTGGTCGGCGCGGCGCCGGTCTTCGAGCCGGCAGCGGCCTTGACCAGATCCATGCCGCGCACTTCGGACGCGGCCAGCGCGGGCACGACGCCGGAAATGATGGCGTGGCGCACGGAACCGTCCGGATGTGTCGCCTTGACGTCCACCTGCAGGTTGATGCTGGTGCCGTTGCTCATCCTGCCGGCAAGGCCGTCGGCGGGCAGCAGCGCGCCCTTCGCAAAGACCTGGCCGACCGTGAACGGCACGTTGCGCTGTTCGCTTGCGGCGGTGTTCTGGATCTTGAGGTTGGTAATGGCGCCGGCGGTCGGCGAGGTGGTGGTCGTGGTGGTCGGCGCGGTGGTCGGTGTGGTGGTCGTCGTGCCGGTCGTCGTAGTCGGCGTAGTGGTCGCCGTCGTGCCGTTCTGGTTGCTCCCGGTCGGGGCGTAATTGGCGGTGGGCTCGCTCTCGACCGTATCGGTCATCTCCTGCGCCTGCGGTTCGGGAGCCGTAATGTAGTTTTCTTCGGTCTGGCTGCCCGCATTGGAAGCGCTGATCTGCGCATTGGCGTTCGCATTGATGTTCGTGGTTTTCATGAAAGCGTCTTCGGCAGCGCTATCGCCGCCTCCGCCGCCGCACGAAGCCAGCAATAGCGTCGTCGCCCCGGCACAGGACAGGGCGCGCAGGATCGCGCGTCCGTTAGGTAATCGGATCATGGAACTCCCCTTAGATAATTTCCCTGGATCAACACCGTAATGGTTGCTGAGGGGTAAGAGAATTCCGTTCGGGAAATAGTTCCATGAAATAAAACTTTTTTTTGCTTTATTTCCCTGCAACAAAACAACGTGGACGGGCGTAGACGGTTTAGCAAGCTCCTTGAAAGTGAGCGGTTTGGCAATGACCGGTGCGGCAGGAGCAAGGCTTGCTCCCGCGATTGCGAGGCCGGCAAGGAAGAAGGCGAACTTCCTGAAGCTAGACAAGGACTTCCTCCGGCAGCGGATGGCCGAGGAAACCCGTGGGGCTGGCGCTGAGTCCATAGGCACCGGACTGCAATACGACGACGAGGTCGCCGACGTCGGTGCGCGGCAAGGTCACGTTGTCGGCGATGATGTCGAGCGGCGTGCACAGCGGGCCGCTAATGGTCACGGTCTCGGTTTCCGTTGCGCGCACATGGTTGCCGATGACGACCGGATAGTTCTTGCGGATCACCTGTCCGAGGTTGCCCGAAGCCGCGAGGTGATGGTGCATGCCGCCGTCGGCGATGAGGAAGGTGCGGCCGCGCGATACCTTGCGGTCGGTGATGCGGGCCACGTAGATGCCGGCTTCGCTGACAAGAAAGCGGCCGAGTTCGAGTGCGATCGAGGCCTCAGGTGCGTGCGCGGCGAGCCGGTCGGCAAGCGCCGCGAGGTGTTCGCCGATCGGCGCCGCGTCGAGCGCGGACTCGCCGGGGAAATAGGGCACGCCGAAACCGCCGCCCATGTTCAGGAGACGCAGCGGCTGCGGCATATGCCCGGACAGCCGCATTGCCAGCGCCAGCGTATGCGCCTGCGCTTCCATGATCGCTTCCGCGTTCAGGCATTGCGAGCCGCTGAAGACATGCAGCCCTTCGAAGTCGAGGCCGAGCCGGCCGATCTCGCGCAGCACGGCCGGCGCCTGCTCGGCATCCACGCCAAAGGGCTTGGCCCCGCCGCCCATGCGCATGCCGGAAGACTTCAGCTCGAAATCGGGATTGATGCGCAGCGCCACGCGCGGACGCAGGCCGAGCCGGTCGCCGATGCGCGCCACACGCTCCAGCTCGCGCGGCGATTCGATATTGAGCAGCGCCCCCGCGGCCACCGCGCGCGACAGCGCGTCCTCGCCCTTGCCCGGCCCGGAAAAGCTGACCGCATGCGCCGGCAGCACGGTGTCCAGCGCGACCTTGAGCTCGCCGGCGGAAGACACGTCGAAACCGTCCACCAGCCCGGCCATGTGCTGCACCAGCGCGGGCATCGGATTGGCCTTGACCGCATAGTGCAGCCGGATGCAGCGCGGCAGCGTGTCACGCAGTTCCAGCACGCGGCGCGTGAGCATGGTGCGGTCATAGGCGTAGAAGGGGGTACGTCCCACGCGCTGCGCCAGGCGGACCAGAGAGATACCGCCGATCTGCATGCAGTTGTCGACGACGGGAAAGGGTAAGGGTCTTGGATCAGTCATGATGCCGCCGGAGGTGCGAACAGCGTGTGGAAGGTTGTGCGCAGGATGGCGCGGTCGATCTTGCCGTTGGGATTGCGCGGCAGCGATTGCGGGCTGAGTTCGATATGTGCCGGCACCATGTAGCCCGGCAGGCGCGTGCGGCATTCCTGCAGCAGCATGGCCGGAGTCACGTCCCGCCCGGGTGCCGGCATGACCGAGGCAACGATCGCCTGCCCGAGCGCCGGATGCGGCACGCCGCAGGCAGCGGCCTCGGCCACGAGGCCGGTGGCATGCAGGGCTTCCTCGACTTCGGTCGGACTGATGCGATAGCCGGACACCTTGATCATCTCGTCGCGCCGGCCGATGAAGTACAGGTAACCGTCTTCGTCCATGCGCACCGTGTCGCCCGACCACACGGCAAGTTCCTTGACCGGCAGCCCGCTTTCGGCGCCGGGCACCGGGCGGAAACGCTCGGCGGTCTTTTGCGGATCGTTCCAGTAACCCATCGCGACGTGCGCGCCGCGATGCACCAGCTCGCCGGGTTCATCCGGGTCGCACGGGGTGCCGTCCGGGCGCACAACCATGATTTCCGCATTGGGAATGGCGCGGCCGATGGAGTCCGGCCGGCGGTCGAGCTCGTCCGGCGGCAGGTAGGTGGAACGGAAGGCTTCGGTCAATCCGTACATCAGGTAGATGTCGGCGCCGGGCAGCGCGCGCCGCAGCGCGTCGAGCACCGGCCGCGGCATGGCGCCGCCGGAATTGGTGAGGTAGCGCAGCGTGCATGGCTTCGGCCATGCCTGCTGCGCGAGCTGGGCCCACAGCGGCGGCACGGCGGCCAACCCGGTGATGCGTTCCTCCTCCACCATCCGGACCACGTCGCGCGGCAGCAGGTAGTTCATCAATACCGCCGCGGCGCCGCTGCGGAAGGCGGTGGTCAGCTGGCTCAGGCCGTAGTCGAAGCTCAAGGGCAGCAGCGCGAGGATGCGGTCTGCCGGACGGTTGGCGAGATAGTGCACCACGCTGTCCGCGCCGGCCAAAAGGTTGCGGTGCGACAGCACGACGCCCTTCGGCTTGCCGGTGCTGCCCGAGGTGTAGAGGATGGCGGCCATGTCGCTGTCGATGCAGCGATGCGGCGGCACCGGCCGCCCGGCGGCGAGGAAATCTTCCCAGTGCACCACGCGCAGCCCCGGCAGCAACGGCAGTTTCTCGGCATGACCGGTATAGACGACGGTATGCAGGTCGAGGCAGCGCGGCAGCACGGGCGCCAGCATCGCCAGCCGCTCGGCCGAGGTGACGAGGATGCGGACGTTGCAGTCGGCCAGGATGTGCGCCACCTGCTCGCCCTTCAGCAGGGGATTGACCGGCACGAACACGCCGCCGGCGGCGGCAGCACCGAACAGCGCGACGACGGTTTCGATGCGCTTGTCGAGGTAGACCGCGACACGCTCGCTGCGCCCCAGGCCTGCTTCGACCAGGGCCATCGCCATCATGTCGAGGCGGCGCGCGAGCGCGGCGTAGGTGACGCGGCGGTATTCGTCGACTAGGGCTTCGGCGCCCGGCGTCGCCCGCGCGGCAGCGTGGACCAGCTCATGGATGAGCATGCTCATCGGGCTGCCTCCCTACTTCACGCCGTGGCGGCTCATCAGATCGTAGATGGTCGGCCGGCTGACGCCGAGCAGCTCTGCCGCCTTGACGATGTTGCCGTCGACGCGTGCCAGCGACTTGATCAGCGCCTTGTATTCCGCGTCGTCGCGCGCCTGGCGCAGGTTGATGAAGGCTTCCGCCTGCGGCACGGCCAGGCCGAGGTCTTCGGCGGTGATCTGCGGCCCGTCGGCCATGATGACGGCGCGCTTGATGCAGTTCTCCATCTCGCGCACATTGCCCGGCCAGGCGTGGGCCTCGATCGCGGCCAGCGCATCCTCACTGAAGCTGAGCGAGGTGCGGCGCTGCATCATCGCGTACTTGTTCTTGAAGTGGTGCGCCAGCAGCGTGCGATCGCCGATGCGCTCGCGCAGCGGCGGGATGTTGAGCACGATCTCGCTCAGGCGGTAGAACAAGTCTTCGCGGAACCGGCCCTGCGCGACAAGGTCCTGCAGGTTCTGGTGCGTGGCGCACACAATGCGCACGTCGACCGCGATCTCCACCCGTCCGCCGATGCGTTCGATCACCCTCTCCTGCAGGAAGCGCAGCAGCTTGGCCTGCAGTGCGAACGGCAGGTCGCCCACTTCGTCGAGGAAGAAGGTGCCGCCGTCGGCGGTTTCGATCTTGCCGGGCGTCTGCCTGACCGCGCCGGTGAAGGCGCCCTTCTCGTAGCCGAACAGTTCGCTCTCGAGCAGGGTCTCGGGAATCGCCGCGCAATTGATCGCAACAAAGCGCTTGTCGCGGCGCGGGCTCATCTGGTGCACGGCACGCGCCAGCAATTCCTTGCCGGTGCCGCTGCTGCCGAGCAGCATCACGGTCGCGGTGGACGGCGCAACCTTTTCGATGCTGCGGCAGACCTTGAGCATGCCGGGGTCGCGGCTGATGATGCCGGTCATCGGCGATTCTTCCTGCACGCGCAGCAGGCGGCGGTTCTCCTGCTGCAGCGCATGCAGGTGGAAGGCGCGTTCGATGACCAGCCCGAGCGTCGTGGCATCGAAGGGCTTCTGGTGAAAATCGTAGGCGCCCAGGCCGATGGCCTTGACCGCATTGGCACGGTCCTGGTTGCCGGTGAGGACGATGACCTTGGTATCCGGCGCCAGCGCCAGGATCTGCTGCAGCGTGGCGAGCCCTTCGCTCACGCCGTCGGGATCGGGCGGCAGGCCGAGGTCCATCGTGACGACGGCCGGCTCGTGGCGGCGGATGTGGGCGATCGCGCTTTCGCGGTCGCCTGCCACCAGCACCTCGTAAGCATCGAAGCTCCAGCGCAGCTGCTTCTGCAGGCCCGGATCGTCTTCGATGACCAGCAATTTTTTCTTGTTGTCGCTCATGCGTTTTCTCCCTGGATTTTTGTCAGGCGGCCGCCGCCGCCAATGTTTCTTGTTTGTCCTGCCGGTGTAAGGGCAGCGTCACGCGGAAGGTGGTGCCGGCGTTCGGCACGCTGTTGACCTCGATGTCGCCGCCCAGCAGCCGGATATAGCTGCGGCTCTCGAAGGCGCCAATGCCCATGCCCGCCGCCTTGGTGGATTCGAACGGCTTGAACAGCTTGTCGCGGATGAACTCTTCGCTCATGCCGGCGCCGGTGTCCTGCACCTCGACGACGGCGCTGCCGCCTTGCTTGCGCAGGCGCACGATCACGCTTCCGGTGCGCGGCGTGGCCTCGATGGCGTTCTGTATCAGGTGGCCCAGCACGCGTTCCAGCCGCGACGCATCCGCCAAGACAACGGGTTCCGGTGACTCGATGCGCAACACCGGCTTGAGCTCGCCGGCGGATTTCAGCTGCACCGCCTGCCGCAGCAGTTCGCACAGGGCAACCGGCTCGGGCCGCTCGGTGGCCGACACTCGGCTCAGGCGCTGCAGCATCAGCTTCATCTTTTGCACCGACAGATCGACGGTTTCCAGCATGTCTTCCTGGAAGGCAGGATTGTTCCTGTGACGCTCGGCATTGGCCAGCATCAGCGACAGTTGCGCGATCAGGTTCTTCAGGTCGTGCACGAGAAAGGTCGACATCCGCGTGTAGGACTCGAACTGCCGCGCGACCATCAGGGCATTCTGCGTCTCGCGCTGGGCGAGGTAGCTGGCCGCCTGCGTGCCGGCGATCTTGAGCAGGTCCAGCGCCTCCCAGTTGAGCTTGGCGCGGCCGAGCGGACGGCCGAGCACAATGAAGCCGAACAGCTGGCGCTCCAGCAGCAACGGCACGACCACCCATGCCTCGCGAATCTCCGCCAGCCATCCGGGAATGGCGAGGCCGTCGTACTTTTCCGGGCAGTCCGCCAGTTCTTGCAGGTCGATCACCCACTGCGTGGTTTCCAGGTACTGGCACAAGGTCCCCTGCAAGGGCTCACCCTGGTGCCCGGCCTTCATGTTCCAGTGCGTGACCGGCTCGCAGCAGCCCGACTCCTCGCGACGGATGTAGAGCACGCCCGAGGGGCTTTCCATCAGCTTGGCGATGGCCTGCACCGTGCGCTCGTTGATACCCGGGCCGGCATCGGAAAGCGCACGGGTAAAGCGGATCCATTCGTCCCGGTAGTCGTAGCGGTAGCTGTAGAAATGCTTGCTGATGAAGACCTTGAGCCAGGCCCGCACCGAGCCGGAGAACATCACCGCGAACAGCAGGATGCCGGCGCCGAACAGGAAGGCGAACTGCATCACCGTGCCCCAGGTGCCGCCGAACAGGCGCAGGTAATAGCCGGCGGCGGCCATCGCCAGCAGGTAGATGGCCGAGCCCAGCAGCGCAACGGAGTGGAACAGCACGGTGCGCGACACCGCGATGGCGGAAGACCAGCGCGGATTGCGCGCGGCCGACACCGCGATCAGCGGCACCGTCAGCGCATCGACCACGCCACGCGCGGCCCAGATCTCGGCGCTGATGTGGCGGAACAGCATGGCATCGCTGTAGAGATAGAAATCGAAGGCGAACAGTCCGCCGATACCGAGACAGGCGAACTTGATCGCCCAGCGCGCATCCTGCACGGTGTTGCGGTAGATCTGCTCCACCAGCAGCATGTTGAGCACGGCGATCGCCACGCGGCCGACGACAAAGGTGAGGAAGCCGCCGGCGCCGCGCGCGAATGCGGGATCGGCATAGAACCAGCAGGTAGCGCCGAGCATGATGGCGTAGAAGACGCCGACGCCCGCAGCCGGGTTGCGCAGGCTGCCCTTGCGCAAGGGGCCGAGCACGGTCAGCAGGAAGAAGGACCAGGCAGCGCCGCGCAGGATTTCCGCGACCGCCGCCAGCGGCATCAGCGATGGTCCGCGCAGTGCGGCCAGGCCGGTGACTGCGGCCCAGGCCGCCGTCGTCGCGCAGGCACAGGTCAGGGCCGCGCCGCGGCGCCGTTTGCGCCAGCTCGTCAGCAGGAGCAGCGCCAGGAAGGCAAAGGCGAAGGCGGCGAAGAAGTAGCTCGCCGCCACGATACTCGTCAACATCGGCGGCCCCGGCGCTTACCGGCTTCCCTTGGCGAAAAGGACCACCTGCAGCGTTTCGACCAGGATCATCAGGTCGAGGAACAGGCCGTGGTTCTTCACGTAGTACAGGTCGTACTGCAGCTTCTGGACTGCATCCTCGACCGAGGAGCCGTACTGGTAGCGCACCTGCGCAAAGCCGGTGATGCCGGGCTTGATGGTGTGGCGCACGTTGTAGTACGGGATCTGCTCGCTGAGCTGCTGCACGAAGTACGGGCGCTCCGGGCGCGGGCCGACAAAGCTCATCTCGCCGCGCAGCACATTGATGATCTGAGGCAGTTCATCGATACGCAGCTTGCGGATGATGCGCCCTACCCGCGTCGTGCGGTCGTCGTTGGCCTGCGCCCACTGCGGCTTGCCGCCCTTCTCCGCATCGCTGCGCATGCTGCGGAACTTGAGCACGTAAAAGCTCTTGCCGTTCTTGCCCACGCGCTCCTGGCGATAGATGACAGGCCCCCTGTCTTCCAGCCAGATGCAGACCGCCGTCAGCAGCATCACCGGCAGCGATACGGTAAAGATCATCAGGCTGACCACAAGGTCGAAGGCGCGCTTGATCAGCGTGCGCAAGGCACTCTGGTTGAAGCCGTCGCCATAGATCAGCCAGCTCGGATACAGCGAATCGACGCGGATCTGGCGTGCCTCGCGCTCGATGAAGGCCGCGGCACCGGTCACCTTGATGCCGTTGAGCTTGCATTCGAGCAGCTCGTGCAGCGGGAAGCTGCCGCCGCGGCGGTTCTGCGCGGAGACCACGATTTCACGCACGTCATGCTTCTTCGCGATGGAGAACAGCGACTCGCCGTCGGGCAGCAGCGCGGAAGGCGACACCGCGGTTTCCTCGGTGCGCACCGGCACGAAACCGACGACGTTGTACTTCTTGGGGAAGATCGTATCGACGGCGAGGCTGCTGCATTCCTTGGCCAGCGCGCCCTCCCCGACGAAGATCACGCGCGACTCCAGGAAGCTGAGTTCGAACGTGCGGAACACGAGGCTGCGCAGCACCAGCATCGCCAGGCCGGAGCAGATGGTAGCCAGCGACAGCACGCGCATGTCGGCATACAGTTCCGGCAGCATGTGCAGGAACACCGCGCTGATCGCAAAACCGAGGCCGGCGGCTGGAACCAGGCGCATCGCGGTCATGCTCGCCGTCGGCTTGCCGTCGAGATGGTAGAGACCGAACGCCGCCATGCTGAGCGCCGTGACCAGCGCGTAAGCGGAGGCCGATGCAAAGAAGCCCGCATCCAGCGGACGCACCGGAATGCCATACGCGACCAAAAGGTCGTGCGCCGCATACAGCGAAAGGATGAGCACGAAAATCTCGACGAGCAAAAGCGCGGACACCAGCTTGGAAACGTAGTGGTTGAAAATCTTTACCATTGGTAACTCCGACGTTGTTCTGAATGTCGCCTGCGCCCAAGCTGCAGCTCTTCTGCGGGCCACGGCTTTTTACTATTAATCAATTTGCATGACGTACGTTAACTGTTGAAACTTTTTACATTCTTGAGAAAGCGCAACGAAGTTACAGGCTGTAATAAGTCGCGCAGCGATGTCTGTGCGGAATCAAATACCGCTCGGAAAATTTCTTCAGAGAATGGAAAGCGGCCGTCAGTGCGGCGGATGGATGGCTTAAGCCGTGCCGGAAAGGCAGGAAGCGAGGAAGGAAAGCGGGATATTCAGGAGAGTATCCAGGCAATGAAGGAGAGGCTGGCCGTAGCGGAAAGCGCAATGCACATCGCCGCCTGCAGCTTGTTCGTATTGAACCGCGCGCGCTTGTCGTCCACGGGCGCGAGTTCGACGTCGATCTCCTTGTTCATTGCGCTCCCCACCATCATTGTCCAGAGGAACTCCAGTTTAAATTGCCCGGGGCCACACACAACGCTTTGCGGTTGCGCGGCCATTGATGCAACTCAAAAGTTGGAACTCCTGCTCAGGCGGGCTGAGCCGCAGGGTCAAGTCCGTGGCTCTTCGGGTCAATAAAGAAAGGAAACCAGGCGCGGCGAGCGGCGCTCAATATCGGTTCAGTGAAGCGGGCTCGCGCTCGGGAAGGCGGATGTTCATGCGGATACGGCTCCCGCATTTCACGTTCGGGCAAATGACACCGAAACCTTCCACCGGCCTGCCGTGGCTCAGGATGAAATCGTCGCCGCAATACGGGCAATGCATGCGGGGCGGACGGACAGCAGTGTATTCCTCGATGTGAAGTGCGCTCATGCGGATACCCTTCGGAAACGGTCTCCGCATTCTCCCCCACGGATTTGCGTGCTTATTGATCAAGCACAATTTCCGTGCAGAAGGAAATCAAGCGCGGCGCCGCCGTCCCAGCGCGAGGCCGAGCAGGCCGATGCCGAACAAGGCGGCAAGCGAAGGCTCCGGCACTTCGTTCGGCCTCGGGGCTGTCTGCTGATCATCGCCCGGCGTGCTGCCCCCATCAGGAATCGGCACGGTATCGGAACCGCCGGGAGGCGGGACGATGAGCGGATCCACGGGATCGGCACGTGGCGCTCCTGGCGTACCGCCGCAAGGGGGGGCTGCGCAGTAAGCGACGTCGGGCGCAATGGCCGGAGGAGTCGAAACCGGGGCGGCGCCGGGAGAGCTTGTCGTGTCTTGGCCTGTATCCCCGCCTGCGCCGCTGGGTGTGGTAGCGGGACCGCCCACAGTGGGGGTGGAACCAGCGCCGGCCGGACCGCTGCCGCCGGGGGAAGATTCCGGCGTTCCGGCAGTCTGCCGAGAAGGACTCGCGAGCGCAAGCGCACCGTAGGACACCGGCATGCTGCTGCGTACATCAGCGATTTCCGTCTCGCCCTTCTCCTGGTTGTGCGCGGGGGGCGTGAGTGCCAGTGTGCCGGATGCGGTCACGACGGGTTCAACGGGCTCATCCCCGGGAGCGCCGGACGATGCGTAGTTGCTGTTGTGATGGGCAGACGGTGGCGCTGCCATTCCATGCTCCATCTTCAGATCGCAACCGTCGCAGAGCGTCTCATGCTGCTGCCCTGCCTGCAGGAAATTACCCGCGCCATACTGCGCAGAAAAAGGAAGGGCGGCGGATAGGTGTGCACGCGCAACGGGCATGCTTTCCATCGCCATCATCACCGCAACGGCGAGCAAGCTCCCCGTCACGGCAATGCCGATCGCCTTGGTCTTGTTCATCATGTTGTCCCCGGTTGTTTCAGTTGTTGTATCTGGCCGGGAAGCAACGCTTGTGCCAGGGGGAACTTGTCTTGTTAATCAAAGACTTGAGGAAAGCGTCGGATGACGAGTGTAAAGAGTGCCGACGCGCATGTACTTCGCGTGCGACAGCACTCCCATGGTTGGAAAAGCAGAATAAGGCGCTGCGCAGTTCCCCCGAAAGGGGGAATCTGCGCCAGCAAAGGTGAATCAGGCCGGTACGCCGACGAGCTGGATCTCGAATGCGGAAGTAGTGCTGACTCCACCGGTCGCGATACCGCTTACGCCGGCTTGGAGATAGACCGCAAACGACTCTACATTTACAAGCTGATCAATCCCTACCCCAAGATTCGTGGTGCCCGACGGCCGAATGAGGCCGTTGGCTTCCGTGCTCGTTGTCTGGAAAGTCCAGTTGCCGTCGGTTCCATCATTCGTGAGGTTGAACAGTGCGGTGGAGACGCTGCCCTGCGTCTGCGAAACCGTGATGGTCGTGACGCCACCCAGGTTGACCGCCGAATAGCTCAGGCTTGCATCGCCGCCACTGACATTCGGCCGCCAATAGACGGCGGCCGTATCGACGCCAGCGCCGCCGTGCACGACATCGTTGCCCGCACCCAGGGTGAACAAGTCCGCGCCGGAGGAACCTGTCACCGTATCGTTGCCGCCAAAGTCGGTGACGCGGAAACCGGTGCCGGCGGCAAAATGGTCGGGCACCGTCACTGTGCTCGCGTCGATGGCTTCACCGGCTGCTGTGCCCGAAACCGTACCTGCAAACGAAAGTGTGGTGCCGCCGAGATGAGCGTTCAGCCATCCCGCGTGCGGCGCCGACAGCGTGAAGACATCCTGCGCAACGGTATAAGTCGCATACGTGACCGTCTCGCCGGCACTTCCGTTGGGAACGTCGTTACGGTTCGAGTCGTACCACAAGCCAAACTGAACGGTCTCGATGTCCTTGAGGAAATCGACGCCGAGAAGCTGGCCGCCGGCGTCGTACTTCACCACGGCCATCGTGTAGCCGTCGCCGGCCACACCAGTAATGCCAAGTTCGGTAGCCGTTGCCGCAATTGCCGCGACGTCCGCTTCGGAAAGCGCAGCTTGCGTAAGCCCGTTGATCAGGTCGCCTGCCGCGCTTGCGCCCATCTGGCCGAGCGAAGTCGTGGCGAAGCCGCTCCACTGTTCCAGATTGACGAGACGATAGTTGCCCGGCTGGAAGTGTGAAGCAGTGAGACCGCCATTGCTCGCGCTCGGTGTCGGGACTTCGGTCGGAGCCCACTGTTCCACCAGCCTGTACTGGTCGGCCGAGGCGACCGGAGTTCCGCTCGTCAGGTTGTAATACCCGGAGTCGGCGCCGCCGTCGATGCGATGCGAACCCTTCTGCGTCACAAGGGCGATGTCGGTACCATCCGAACCCGTCACAACGTCATTCCCGCCCAGTGCGAAGATGAACGCACCGAAAGGATTGGCGGGATCGACGGTCTTGCCCAGCGCGGTCAGCACGTTGTTTGCGC
This sequence comes from Noviherbaspirillum sp., assembly GCF_035654295.1. GTDB lineage: Bacteria > Pseudomonadota > Gammaproteobacteria > Burkholderiales > Burkholderiaceae_D > Noviherbaspirillum. Next base: position 54,732 of record NZ_DASRXF010000097.1, read on the forward strand.
TGAGCGTGTCCTTATACTGCGTGCCGAAGAGATAGCCGATGGACGGCGTCGTGGCGGTTGGCGTCGTGTCGGTGATGGTCGGCCCCAAAGCCCTGGTGCGATAGGTCGACACTTCGCTCAAGCTCGGATCCGGATGGTGATCGATCTGACCGTTGCCGTTGGCGTCATTCCAGATCCTGATGCTCAGCGTTTCGACGTTTTTCACATAGTCCGTCTCATTGGTTGCCGCACTGACGATCTTGTAACGGTAGCCATCGTTAAAGGCGGCAAGATCCTCGCCACTCGCTGTAGAGGCAAGCACGGTGATCGACACTGCCTGTGCCTCGGCCGTACTGTTGACCGTCAGTTCCAACGTATCGCGCGACAGGTTCGGTCCGCCCGGCAGGATCCCCTGATTGGCGCCGCCATCGATGCGGTTGACGCCGGAGCCGGCATTGATATTGTCGTTGTAGCCCGTGCCGAAGATAACATCGTTCCCGTCGCCCGTTTCCACGAACATGCCGCGCTTGTAGGTGGACATCTTCGTTGCCAGCGACGCCGAAATCATCGACGAGCCGCTGCGCAGGTCGACAGTGTCTGCCGTATCGGTGCCGTAAGCCCAGCCCATGTGGAAGGAATTGAGCAACAGTGCGTGATCGGCCGTATTCTCAGAAATGGTCGGCACGAGGTTGATGTACCGGCCCTGGGTGATTTCCCCGGTATTGAAGTCGCGCTGGCCATTGCCGTTCGTATCGTTCCAGAACTGCACGTTCACCGCTTCGACGTTCTTCATGTACGTCGTCTCGTCCCCGGACACGACCTTGGTCGTGTAGCCGTCCGCGAAGGCCGCGCTATCGGTGGCGCTACCGCTGCCGTCGAGCACCGTCAGAGTCAGCGCGTTCAGCGCCGCGGCGTCGGACACGTAGATATCCACGGCATCTTGCGCGTTGTTCCCCCATGGGGTCGTACCACCCTGAGCTCCCCCGTCGACGTAGTTCACGCCCGAGCCCATCGTAAAGTTGTCGCCGTATGCAGAGCCCGTCGCCCTGTCATCGCCCGCGCCGAGGTCGACATAAAGCCCGCGGCCGTGCTGGTCCATCAGCGCGAGGGTGTCCGTCGAGATATCGGTCGACGTCGTGAAATTGTCCGCTCCCTCGGTACCGTTCGCCCATGCGAGGTGATGCTGGTCCGCCACCTTCGCCCCCCACGCGGTCTTCGTGTTGTCAGTCGGGTTCAGCTGGATTTCGCTGATGTTGAGTGCCATCGCGATGTACCTTCCCGGCGTGACTTCAGTGTTCCAGTCCCGCTGCCCGTTACCGTTGCCATCGTTCCAGATCTGGACATTGATGCCTTCAATGTTCTTCAGGTAGGTCGTTTCGCTGCCCGACACGACCTTTGCCGTATAACCGGACGTGAAGGCCGCCACATCCGTTGCATCGCCACCGCCGGTGAGCGCGGTGACTGCCACAGCGTTGGCGGCTGCCTGATCGGCCACGAAGATATCCAGAGAGTCGGTCGCCTTGTTGCCCCAGGGGGTCTTTCCGGTGTTGTCACCGCCATCGACATAGTTCACGCCCGAACCCATCGTGAAGTTGTCGCCGTAAGCGGTACCGGCAGCCGTATCGTTGCCTGCTCCCAGGTCGAGGTTCAAGCCACGTTTATGCAGGCTCATCAGTGCCAGGGTCTCGGCGGAAATCGTCGTCGCATCGGCGACGAAATTGTCTGCGCCCAGAGTGCCGTTCACCCATGCGAGGTGATGCTGGTCCGCCACCTGCGCACCCCACGCCGTCTTGGTGTTATCGGTCGGATTGAGGCGGATTTCGTCGACGCTCACTTGCAGCGGAATGAAGCGCGCGGGGGTGACTTCAGTTTCCCATTCGCGCTGGCCGTTGCCATTACCGTCGTTCCAGACCTGGACACTCACCGCTTCGACGTTCTTGACGTAGGTCGTTTCGCTGCCCGCGACCACCTTTGCCGTATAGCCCGCCGAGTACGCCGCCGCATCGGTTGCATCGCCAGCGCCGCTGAGCGTCGTCACGGCTACTGCGTCGGCTGCCGCCTGGTTTGCGACAAAGATCTCGACCACGTCGCGCGCCTTGTCGCCCCACGGGGTCTTCCCGGTATTGGCGCCGCCGTCGACGTAGTTCACCCCGGTACCCATGATGAAGTTGTCGCCGTAGTCCGAACCTACCGCCATGTCGTTGCCCGCGCCCATTTCCACGTACACGCCACGATCATGCAAGTCCATCAGCGCCCGCGTGCCGTCGGAAATCGTCGTCGCATCGGCTACGAAATTGTCCGAACCTTGCGTGCCATTCACCCAGGCGAAGTGATGCTGGTCCGCCACGTTTGCCCCCCAGGTGGTCTTCGTGGTATCGGTCGGGTTCAGCTGGATCTCGCCGATGTTGACTGCCAGCGCGATGTACCGCCCCGGGGTGACTTCAGTGCCCCAATCCCGCTGACCGTTGCCGTCGCCATCGTTCCAGATCTGGATATTGATGCCTTCGATGTTTTTCAGGTAGGTCGTTTCGCTGCCCGACACCACCTTTGCCGTGTAACCGGACGCGAATGCCGCCACATCGCTTGCATCGCCACCGCCGGTGAGCGCGGTCACCGCCACCGCATTGGCGGCGGCCTGGTCGGCCACGAAGATATCCAGCGAGTCGCTCGCCTTGTTGCCCCACGGGGTCTTCCCGGTGTTGGCGCCACCATCGACGTAGTTCACGCCGGCACCCATGATGAAGTTATCTCCGTAGGCGGTGCCGACAGCCGTGTCGTTGCCGGCTCCCAATTCGACGTTCAAGCCGCGTTCATGCTGGTCCATCAGCGCCAGCGTATCGGCGGAGATCGTGGTCGCGTCGGCCACAAAATTATCTCCGCCCTGAGTGCCGTTCACCCATGCCAGGTGAAGCTGGTCCGCGACGTTCGCCCCCCACGCAGTCTTGGTGTTGTCGGTCGGATTCAGCCGGATTTCGTCGACACTCACTTCCAGCGGGATGAAGCGCCCGAAGGAGACTTCACTTTCCCAGTCCCGCTGGCTGTTGCCATTACCGTCGTTCCAGATCTGAACGCTCACCGCTTCGACGTTCTTGACATAGGTCGTTTCACTGCCTGCGATCACCTTTGCCGTATAGCCCGCCGCGTACGCCGCCGTATCGGTCGCATCACCAGCTCCGGAAAGCCTTGTGACGCTTACCGCATTGGCCTCTGCCTGGTTCGCGACAAAGATCTCCACCACGTCGCGCGCCTTGTCGCCCCACGGGGTCTTCCCGGTATTGGCGCCACCGTCAACGTAGTTCACGCCGGCACCCATGATGAAGTTGTCGCCGTAGTCCGAGCCCACCGCGGTATCTCCGCCCGCACCAAGATCGACGTACACGCCTCGGTCATGCAGATCCATCAGGGCGCGGGTGTCAGCGGAAATATCCGTGCCGGCCGCGAAACTGTCTGCACTCTGCGTGCCGTTCACCCATGCGAGATGATGCTGGTCCGCCACCTTCGCACCCCATGCAGTCTTGGTGGCGTCCGTCGGATTCAGCTGAATCTCATTGACGTTCACCGTCACCGGAATGCTACGGGCAAAGGTGATTTCACCGCTGTCCCAGTCCCGCTGCCCGTTGGTATTGCCATCGTTCCAGATCTGCACGTTCACCGCTTCGACGTTCTTGATGTAGGTGATTTCGCTGCCCGACACCACTTTGGCCGTGTAGCCGGCGGTGTAGGCGGACGCATCGGTCGCATCGCCGCCGCCATTGAGCGTCGTCACAGTCACCGCATTGGCCGCCGCCTGGTTCGCGACAAAGATCTCCACCACGTCGCGCGCCTTGTCGCCCCACGGGGTCTTCCCGGTATTGGCGCCACCATCAACGTAGTTCACGCCGGCGCCCATGATGAAGTTGTCGCCGTAGTCCGAGCCCACCGCGGTATCTCCGCCCGCGCCAAGATCGACGTACACGCCTCGGTCATGCAGATCCATCAGGGCGCGGGTGTCAGCGGAAATATCCGTGCCGGCCGTGAAACTGTCTGCACTCTGCGTGCCGTTCACCCATGCAAGATGATGCTGGTCCGCCACCTTCGCGCCCCAAGCGGTTTTCGTGGGGTCCGTCGGGTTCAACTGGATTTCGCTGATGTTCAGCGAGATGGGAATGTGACGCACAAAGCTCACTTCGCCGTTACCCCAGTCCTTCTGCCCGTTGGTATTGCCATCATTCCAGATCTGGACGTTGATACCCTCGATACCCTTCACATAGGTGATTTCGCTACCGGCAACGACCTTTGCCGTATAACCGTCACCATATGCCGCGATGTCCGCGGCGTCGCCGCCACCACTCAGTACCGTCACCTGCACGGCGCTTGCCGCCGCTGCATCGGTGACGAGTACATCGAGCACATCGCGCGCCTTGTCGCCCCACGGCGTCGTACCGGTGTTGGCACCGCCGTCGACATAGTTCACCCCTGCACCCATGATGAAGTTGTCGCCGTAATCGGAGCCAACGGCGGTGTCGTTTCCTGCCCCGAGGTCGACATACACCCCGCTCTCATGGGCGACCATCAGGTCGCGCGTATCCGTCGAGATGTCCGTCGTCGCATCGAAACTTTCAGCAGCGGAATCGCCGATTGCCCATGTGAAATGGAGGTGGTCGGCGACATTCGCACCCCACGCGGTTTTTGATTCGTCACTGGGATCAAGAGGGATTTCGTTAACGTTGACAGTCATTGCAGCGGCTCCTTGTAATTGTTAGCGGCCGATAGATCGGCGGAGATCGAAATTTCACGAGATGCAACTGGCCTTGCACGCAAGACCCCGGCGGCAGGAAGCTTAGCCGGGGCCTGCTTGCCGAACACCAGATCGTCCACTGCCTGGAACATCTCATTCCACGTACTTAACTTTTCGCGAACCGTGCGGATCGCATTCTTTTGTATTCGGACCCGCTTTTCGGGGTTGTCCACCAAGCCGGCGACTGCGGCGACGACGCTCTCGACCTGTGGTTCGAACAATTCGCAGTTCAATCCCGGCTCGTAAAACCACAGGTTCGACGAATTGAAGTTGGCGGCAACGGCAACGCCGCTAGCCATCATTTCAAGCGGTGGATAGGAGGGATGCGCGGAGGCCATGAAGGACAATCCGATATCCATGTTCCTGTAGACGGCCGCGCATTCATCGAGCGACAGCATCCCGAGGTGGTTCACCACGCCGTCCAGGCCATGTTTCTTCGGGTCCCAACGCGCGCCGGCGGTATAGATGTCGACCTTCGTTCCGTACAACGCCTTGATTTTCGAGAGCGCCTTTGCCAGCGTTTCAAAGCAGTTGCGCTGGTTGAACGGCCGCGCATAGGCGAATAGACTGATCTTTTCTACGTGATCATTGCGCATGTCCGCACGGGGGTAAAACCGCTCCGTGTCGAGTGGCGGCACGAAGTACCCGCCTGCACCGCCAGCCTCGACGAATCGCCGATACACGCCATAGCTGTTGCATAGCCCCTTCAAGCCCATCCGGTACGTCGACTCGCACAGCGCGCTTATCGCGCCACCGGCGTAAAAGCTTGGTTCGAAGTCCTGCACGAAATAGCATTTTTCGCGCACATTGGACATGGCGTTCAGCCGGTACGCGGTTGTCCACAAGCTTGCAAATCCCAGGTCGTACCCGGTCTTCCCTACCTTCTGCTCATCGCCTGCGGACGCGCAATACACTTCGAAGCGGCGAGATTTCGCGCAAATCCTCGAAATACTTCGACGCACAGATTGGTAATCAATGGGGGCTTCGATAAAGAAGTCCACCAGATACTCGCGTTCGGTCATCAGATGGTCGGCATAGCGAAGAATGGTGTACACCCCGCCGTAATAAGGGGTGTCGAATGCCGGCAGAATGAATAAGGCTCGGCGCGGACCCACTGCCAGCTTCGGTGCAGCGAGCTTGCCGGCGGCCGCGCTGGAAAACCGTTCCGTCCAGTAGTTCGCTTCTGCTGTGTAATTCACAACGATTTCTTCAGAACCCTCTCTTGTCTCGCTCTTGAGCTTGAAGGTTCCATCGTCGTCGATATACAGACGCGGGCTGAACAAGGTATCGGAGAGCGAGCCAAGCGCCGCGTGCTCAAAGAGCGGCTGAATACGCCCGATGGTGTGCGCGTACGGATTCACCATCACCCGCCCTGCCTCGCACAGCATTCGGGAAAACAGCAGGAGACTGCCGCCGGAAACATCCGCGTAGCGGCGCGACGCGCGCCGGAGTTTCGGGGAAAGCGATATGGCCAGTGCGCGGAAACTGGATAACGATACGTTTCGAAACCACCCGGCGCCGCCGAACCAGCCGAAATGCCCGATGTCGTGATTCCGGAAAAGCGGCTGGATCTTCCGGCCATCAAAGCAATAGCCCGCCTCCACGATTTTCCCGGAGTCGGCATCCGTCACGATCCCGCTTACCGCACTGATGTCCGGATTTGAAAGCGGACCGACGAGCTGCGCAAGGAAATCCTTCCCTGCCCCGAGTGCCGCATCGAGGAACACGATCGTGTCTGCCGAGCATTCCTCGATGATCCGCGCGGCATCCCGCACGGTCAGCTCCCCTTCCAAGACTTGCACCCGCAGCTTGAAGCGCTTATCCAGAAATTGCGGGAACGGCCGGTCCATTTGCGAGTTGTAGAAAACAAGTTCTATCTCGGCGTTGCGGCCGCACGCCGGCCAATCGATAAAAAACTGCCCCATGTCATGGGAGGCCGTCGCACCTTTCCAACGGCTGCCATCCAGGTACTTCTGCACCGCGCGCAGTTGTCCCCGCTTTGCATAAGGCTTTGCCTCGATGCCCCCGGACACCGAGGTCGGCGCCTCCCTCCAGTGGTAGAGCACCTGCGGCACATGACTCACCTTTGCGCCCGCCGCGACGCAGCGAAGGAAAATATCCCAATCCTGCGCGCCGTCCGTCTCGCTATCCCAACCGCCGATGCGCGCCACCATCGACCGACGAATGAGATTGAAGTGCGTCATGTAGTTGGCCGACAACATGATTTCCGGAGAAAAATCCGGCTTGAACAACGGACGCTTCCTGATATCGCCGACGTCGCTGACCAGATCCTTGTCCGAATACAGCAGATCGATGCGCGGATCTTCGTTAAGTACCTTGACGCACTCGTATAACGCGTTGCGGTGAAGGTAATCATCGTGATCGATCAACGCCACATATTCGCCGGTGGCGAGCTGCAGCGCGTGGTTGGTGTTCTCCGAAATGCCGGGCGCGTTCGCGCAGTAATGAAACCTGTATTTGTCGCTGCCGGCCAAATCCTTCAGGTACCGCAAGGTATCGGCAGGCAGATTGTTCGCCACCGAAAAACAGATTTCCCACTCGGCATAGCGCTGCGCGCCGATGCTATCCACCAGTTCCTGGATATAGCGCAGGGGAGTTGCGAACAATGGCACCAGGAAGCTTACCGTGGGCCGATACATCCACGCATCGTCAGCGGCAAAGCGGCACCCAGAATTTGCCGTATTGGCGGCATGCGTGTTGTACTCTCGGTCCGTTTTATCAAGCAAGTTGAGCAGATCGCCGTTATTGCACGCACGGTTTTCATTCGCCCCGTAGGCGAGATAGTGCGCGAGCGGCGAAATGCCGGATTTCGCAACGTCGGGGTTGAGATGCAGGTAAAGACCGCCATCGAAGCGCTCGCAGGTCTTTGCCGCCCACAGCTCCTTCGACAGCTCATACTCGATAAGCGGAGCCTGTCGCAGCCTTCTTCCCGCCGGCAATGCCCGGGTGAAGTAATCCGCGTTGAACAGATCAATAACCTCGCAGTCCCAGTTATGCCGGTCCTCCACATAACGGAACAGTGCCTCGTGCCGTGCAACAGCAAGATGACGCGCGACACGGTCGGTATCGAACAGCAGCGACGGGTTATAACCAAAAGCCGCCCCCAACTGCACGTAATGCGCGAGCGACCGCTGATCAGGCGACAGGCCGTACGCCTTCTTGTACCAGGCCTCCCATAGAAGCGGCGACGGACTACGATTCTCCTTATACCCCGCCGTCCAATAATGCTCCAGGGCGGTCAACCCGGAAGCAGCAACATCCGGGTTATTCCTGTAGTAGTACTCGGACAGGAAGAGAGGATGAGGATTTCTCTTGCGGTGATTTTGTATGTAGTCCGTGACGACGTTCGCCGGATTAATGCGGTACTTCTTCGCATACCAAGCGGTATCGAACAATGGGTTTGCTCCGTCCTGATTCGCGAGTACGGCAGTCGATAGGCGGCGGCCTGGATTGCGCTCAGGATCATCGAACACACGATGGCAAAAAGCAGCGATTCGATCAGACGTGTAGGATTTGCTGGCGGCCATGATGCCTTCTAATGATTTTGCTCTTATCCCTCGACAGTGCGCCCCTGCCATCAATCCTTGCCCGATGCGCCGTCTCCTGCGCCCTGAGCTGCACGACTTCAAAAAAATCGCCGCCCGGCATCGGCTTAACTGAACGTATCTGTTCTGTTACTTCCGGTGAAACGCCAGCGATTATAGAGATGTCTTTCCTGTTGTAAATAGAAGGAAGGTGCTATCTCCCGCCCTTTTACTCATCCACTCTTTGATTTTTTTGGGATGGAATGCGCGCTGGTTCTGATAATACGCATGGTGGTGACCGTGACACGACTATAAACAGCTGTTTATCTTTCCGCTTCACATGTTTATGTGAGGCAGGACTTAGCCGGCAGAGAGATCGGCAAAATGTGTAAAGGTTTTGTATCGGCTTTTATTGGCAACGGCGGCTGCAGACAGTGTGGGCGTCGTATGCGCGTTTAGTTGGAGCGGCGAAGGCATTGAGGTCGGCGAGGAAGCATGCGGTTGCATGTGGGCCGAGCAAACGAATGGCCCCTGGCACGAACGACCGACAAACGCTGCGCGGAAGTGAAGACTGGATTTCAAGTACTGGAAGACGATGGGCGAGTTCACGAAAAAGAATTAAAGAAGCGTACGCATCACGTCATCCAACACATCGTCCCAGTAAGGCAAACTGCAAAATTCCTTGGTAAATCGTTCCGAGGACAACACTGAATACTTCGGCCGTTTCGCGGGTGTCGGATACTCTTGCGACGTGATCGGCAGGACCAAGGGCTTGTTCTCGAACGGAAGACGGTCAACGATTGCCGACGCAAACCCGTGCCAGGTCGTCTGCCCCTGTGAAGTCAGGTGATAAATGCCTGAGCGTTCCTGCCACCATGTGTGCGCATCGTCTGCCTGCAGCCCCTGTGACACAATCCCCGCCGTCGCCGCCGCAATCGTGCCAGACCATGTCGGGGCCCCGGCTTGATCGGAGACTATGCGCAATTCGCTCCGTTCTTGGGCAAGCCTGCGGATCGTGAGCAGAAAGTTCTTTCCGCGAGTGCCATACACCCAACTTGTTCGCAAAATAATATGCGGCACACCTGACGCAACGATCGCCTGTTCGCCCGCAAGCTTTGTTGCGCCGTAAACGCTTACTGGGTTCGGACAGTCGTCTTCCCTGTATGGCGACGCTTTGGTTCCATCAAATACATAGTCAGTGGAGTAATGGATCATAGCGGCACCGAGCCGCGATGCCTCCTCGGCCATGATCGCTGGGGCGTGGCAATTGATCGCCATTGCGCGATCCGGTTCGCTTTCCGCAAGGTCCACTGCCGTGTATGCAGCGGGATTTACAATCAGTTGTGGGCGCACGGCCCGAATAACGTGCCGGACGTGATCGAGGTCTTCAAGATCCATTCCATTTCGGTCGACCGCAACGAGATCGCCAAGCTCCCCAAGATAGCGAACCAGCTCATGACCGACCTGTCCGCTTACGCCGGTGAGGAGGATCTTCATTCAAACACCTCAGCTTCGGCCAGTGTTCTTCCCAATTGATCCTTTGCGGATAAGCTTGGCAATGCATCAATGGGCCACTTTATGCCGATCGACGGATCGTTCCAGATAATGCACCTTTCGTGCTGGGGAGCCCAGAAGTCAGTCGTCTTGTAGAGAAACTCGGCGGAGTCGCTGGTAACCACAAAGCCATGTGCAAAACCTTCCGGAATCCACAGCTGCCGCTTGTTTTCCGCGGACAGCGTGACTCCAACCCACTTTCCGAATGTCGGTGAGTTCTTGCGAATGTCGACAGCGACATCGAAGACTTCGCCCGATACCACCCGCACAAGTTTTCCCTGTGGTTGCTGCACCTGATAGTGGAGTCCGCGCAATACGTGGCGTGACGACTTCGAATGATTATCCTGGACGAATGACACAGACCGACCAACCGACTCCTCAAAGCGGCGCTGATTGAAGCTTTCAAAGAAGAAGCCGCGATCGTCACCGAATATCTTGGGTTCAAAGATAAGGACATCGGGGATTGATGTACGGATAGCGTCCATGATCAGTACACCCGGTCGGTCAGGATCTGAGCCAGGTAACGCCCGTACCCATTTTTCTTCATCGGCGCGGCCAGTCTTTCCAATTGCGATGCATCGATGTATCCCTTGCGATAGGCGATCTCTTCAGGGCACGCCACCTTCAAACCCTGCCGTTTTTCAATTGTCGCAATGTACTGGGACGCATCGAGCAGAGACTCGTGGGTACCAGTGTCCAGCCACGCCATGCCCCGCCCCATGACTTCGACGTTCAGCATCTGGCGCTCCAAATAGATGCGGTTTACGTCCGTGATCTCCAGTTCGCCGCGTGCAGAGGGGCGGATACTTGCGGCGATGTCGCAGACTTGGTGGTCGTAAAAGTAGAGACCGGTTACGGCATAGTTGGATTTAGGATGAGCTGGCTTCTCTTCAATGCTCACCGCGCGTCGGTGTTCATCGAATTCAACGACGCCGTAGCGCTCCGGGTCATGAACGTGGTAGGCGAACACGGTGGCACCTTCATTTCGGGACGTCGCTGTCCGAAGCTGCGCATCGAAGTCATGACCATAAAAGATGTTGTCGCCCAGGATCAAGGCAGAGAGACCGTCCGCCACGAATTCACGCCCGATCAGAAACGCTTGCGCAAGTCCGTCCGGTGATGGTTGAACGGCATAACGTAGATTGATGCCCCATTGACTGCCGTCTCCAAGGAGCTCGGCAAAGCGCGGCGTATCCTGCGGTGTCGAAATGAGGAGGATATCGCG
>NZ_DASRXF010000098.1:0-12413 GCF_035654295.1 Noviherbaspirillum sp.
GCGCGCGGCACGTCGATCACGTTCTCGACGCCGCCACACTCCACCAGCCGGCCGGCGCGCAGCACCGCCACTTCGTCGGCGAGATGGCGCACCACCGCCAGGTCGTGCGAGATGAACAGGTAGGTCAGGCCGAGGCGCTGCTGGAGCGCCAGAAGCAGGTTGACGATCTGCGCCTGGACCGACACATCCAGCGAGGACAACGGCTCGTCCAGCACCAGGATCTCCGGCCGCAGCGCCAGCGCGCGGGCGATGCACACGCGCTGGCGCTGACCACCGCTCAGCGCGTCCGGATACGCATCCAGGTACTGCGTGCCCAGCCCCACCTCCTCGAGCCCGCGCGCGGCGATGTCGCGCAACGCTGCCCGGTCGAAGCGGCCGAGATGCGCCGGCGCGCTGCTCACCGTCTGCCACACGCGCTTGCGCGGGTTGATCGAGGAATAGGGATCCTGGAAAACCATCTGCACCCGCCGGTAATACTCGCGCGCGGGAATATCGGCGATGTCGGCCGCGCGTCCCTCGTGCTGCAGCACGATCGATCCGGCGCTGGGCGTGTCGAGCTTCATCAGCAGGCGCGCGATGGTGCTCTTGCCGCTTCCCGATTCGCCCACCAGCGCCAGCGTCCGGCCGCGGCGCAGGACCAGCGACACGTCGTCGACCGCAACGAAGGCATCGCGCGAGAACAGCGAGCGGCGGAACGGGAACGACTTCGAAAGATGACTGATCGTCGCGATACTGGAAATCATGCGGTTCCCTTCAAAAATGGCAACGCACGGTGGAAGCGGCGCCCGCGGCGCGCAGCGGCGCCGGCCGCCCGTGGCAAACCGACTGCGCATGCGCGCAGCGCGGCGCGAAGCGGCAGCCGCCGGTTTCCAGCCCGACCGACGGCACCGTGCCGGGAATCGCGGCAAGCGGCATCTTCGGACGGACGCCGGCGCGGCCGGGCAGGGAATGCAGCAAGGCGCGCGTGTACGGATGCGCCGGGTCGTGCGTAACCCGGCCTGCCGGGCCGGATTCGACGATCTCGCCGGCATACATCACCTGGATCCGGTCCGCATAGCGCCGCGCGACGCCGATGTCGTGCGATACCAGGATGACCGCCATGCCGCTGTCGCGGCTTGCGGCGGCCAGCAGGTCCAGTATCTGCGCCTGCAGGCCCACGTCGAGCGCGGTGGTCGGCTCGTCCGCAATCAGCAGCGCCGGCCGGCAGGCAAGCGCCAGGGCGATCATCACACGCTGCGCCATGCCGCCGGACAATTCATGCGGATAGCTGCCCATCCTGCGCCGCGGCGCGTCAATGCCGACCCGGTCCAGCAAGTCGATTGCCCGTTCAACGCATTGCGCGCGCCCGCCGCCCGGGTCGTCGCGGCGCACCGATTCGATCAGCTGCGCGCCGACCGTCAAGGAAGGATTGAGCGACGCCACCGGATTCTGGAAGATCATGGTGGCCGCGCTGCCGCGCAGCGCCGGCCATTCGTGTTTCTTCAGCGCCAGCAAGTCGCGGCCGCACAGCTCGAACCGGTCCGCGCTCACCTGCGCGCCGCCCGGCAGCAAGCCCATGATCGCGAGATTGGTGATGCTCTTGCCGCAGCCGGATTCGCCGACCACGCCCAGCACCTCGCCCGCCGCCAGCGAGAAGCTGGCGCGGCGCACCACCTGCTGCAGTTGGCCGCGGACGGGAAGCCGGACCGACAGGTTGTCGACGCGCAGGATCATCGCAGCACCTTCGTTCCCGGATCGAGCATGTCCTGCAGCGCGTCGCCCAGCAGGTTGAAGCCGAGCACGGCGAGCAGGATGCATACGCCGGGCAGCACCATCATGTATGGCGCCGATTCGATGAACGGACGTGCATCGGCCAGCATCGCCCCCCATTCCGCCAGCGGCGGCGTCGCACCGAGCCCGAGGAAGCCGAGCGCGGCGATTTCCAGGATCGCGTCGCTGAAGCCAAGCGCCGCCTGCGCGATCACCGGCCCGGTGCAGTTGGGCAGCACTTCCGACCACAGGATCCGGAAGCGCGACGCGCCGGCGGCGCGCGCGGCCTGCACATACTGCTTCCGCATCTCCAGCGCGGCGACCGCGCGCACGAGGCGCGTGAAGCGCGGCACCGCAACCACGGTCACGGCGAGCATCGCGTTCGGCAGGCCCGGCCCGAGCGCCGCGACGATCACGATCGCCAGCAGGATGCTGGGAAGGGTCATCACCGCATCCATCAGGCGCATGATCAGGGCATCGAGTCGTCCGCCGTAGACGCCGGCGAACAGGCCGAGCGCGGTGCCGGCAAGCGCCGCAACCGCGACCACCGCAATGCCGATGCCGAGCGAGCTGCGCGCGCCGTACACCAGCCGCGCTAAGAGGTCGCGTCCGAGGTCGTCGGTGCCGAGCAGCGGCCCGCCGGCGCCCGCCAGCCGCGGCGCCGCCAGCCGCTCGGCACCGAGGCCGTAGGGATCAAGCGGCAGCAGCAGCGGCCCGAGGCAGCCGGGCAGCGCCAGCGCCAGCACGCAGGCAAGACCGAGCCAGCCCGTCACACCGAACGTTGGCAGATTCCGCCGGTACAGGGAAGCCGCCATCTCAACGCCTCATCCGCGGGTTGGCGGCGCGGTAGAGCAGTTCCACCACGCCGTTGACGCATACCACCAGCAGGCCGATCATCAGAACGCCGCCCTGGATCACCGGGTAATCGCGCGCCTGCACGCTGCTGACGATGTAACTGCCGATTCCGGGCCAGCCGAAGATGGTTTCGGTCAGAATCGCGCCGGCCACCGCGGTGCTGACGAAGAACAGGCCGCCGACGGTAATGACCGGCAGCAAGGCATTGCGCAATGCGTGCAGCCAGACGATGCGCGCTTCCGGCAAGCCGCGCGCGCGGGCGGCGCGGATGTAGTCCTCGGACAGCACTGCGATCATCGATGCGCGCGTGATGCGGGCGAACGCCGCGAGCGGCACGGCGGCCATCGCAAGCGCCGGCAGCAGCAGGTGATGCAGCGCATCGCGGAATGCGTCGATGCCGTATGTGGCGGTTGCCTCGGGCAACAGGGTGTCGACCGTCATGAATCCGGTGTGGGCCGGCACGTCGTAGGCGATATCCAGGCGGCCGGACACGGGCGCGACGCCGAGCGTGACGGAAAACGCGAGGATCAGCAGCAGGCCGAGCCAGAACACCGGCATCGAGTAACCGGCCAGCGATACCGCGCTCACCAGGTAATCGGCCGGCCTGCCGCGGTGGATGGCGGCGAGCACGCCGGCCGGTATCCCCGCCAGGATCGCGATCAGCATTGCCCCGCCCCCCAGTTCCAGCGTTGCCGGCCAGCGCGCCAGCAGTTCCTCGCTGACCGGCCGGCCGGAAAGCGCCGAGGTGCCGAGATCACCGCGGACCGCGCGCGCGAGAAAGCCGAGGTATTGCGCGGCGAGCGGCGGGATCCATGCGTCGCCGGGCGCGGCCGGGTATGCCGGCGCGGCGCCAGCGGCGACGGGTTCCAGCGGCTGGCCGCCAGGCGCCATCCTGGCCACGAAAAACGCGATCAGCGTAATGCTCAGCAGCGCCCAGAGCATGCGTGCGGGTCGGATCGGCATGGCGTTTCCTCAATGGTCCTTCAGCCGGATGGTGGAAAAATAATCCATGTCGAACGGATTCATCGTGTAACCCGTCACGCGGGCGCTCAGCACCCGGAACACCTGCGAATGCGCGATCGGCACGATTGGCACGTCCCGGCTCAGGACTGCCAGCGCCCGGCCGTACAGCACGCTGCGCGCCTGCATGTCGGTGGTGGCGCGGCCCTTGCTGATCAGCGTGTTGAACTCCTGCTGGCAGTAGCGGGAATTGTTCGAGCCGCGCGTGACCGAATCGCAGCTGAGCAGGGTGTAGAGGAAATTGTCGGGGTCGCCGTTGTCGCCGGACCAGCCAAGCTGCGCCATGTCATGCTCGCCGCGCTTGATCTTGTCGAGATAGGTGCCCCAGTCATAGCTGACCAGCTCTACCCGGATGCCGACCTTCGCCAGGTCGGCCTGCATCATCTCGCCCATCTTGCGCCCGTTCGGGTTGTACGGCCGGTTCACCGGCAGCGTCCACAGGCGCGCGTGGAAGCCGTCCTTGTAGCCCGCCTGCGCCAGCAGCGCCTTCGCCCTGGCCGGGTCGTACGCATAGGTGCTCACCTTGTCGGTATAGGACCACAGCGTTTCCGGATACGGATTGATCGCGGTGCGCCCGGTGCCGAGGTAGATCGCGTCGATGTAGGCCTGCCGGTTCAGCGCGTGCGCGACCGCGCGCCGCACCAGCACATTGTCGAACGGCGGCTTCTCGGTGTTCAGCGCGAGGTAGCCGATGTTCATGCCGTCCTGCCCGACCAGGACCAGGCGCGGGTCGCGCCTGATCAGCGGCAGGTCCGCCGGCGACGGCGAGACGGCGATATGGCATTCGCCCTTGCGCATCTTCTGCAGGCGCACGCTGGCGTCGGGCGTCACCGCGAACACGAGATGGCGCACCGCCGGCGCGCCCCGCCAGTGCGCGTCGTGCGCGACATAGCGGATGGTGCTGTCGCGCAGAAAGCGCTTGAACGCATACGGCCCGGTGCCGACCGGCCGGATATCGATGGCGTCCGGCGTTCCCGCCCGCAGCAGCTGGGCACCGTATTCGGCGGACAGGATCGACATGAAAGGCATCGCGAGGCCGGCCAGGAACGGCGCCTCCGGCCGGTTCAGCACGATGCGCACCCTGTAGTCGCCGAGCTTTTCCACCGCGGCGATCAGCTTGTCCATGCCCATGCCCTGGAAATACTGGTAGTCGCCGCCGCCGATCATGTGGTACGGATGATCCCGCCGCCACTGCCGGTTGATCGAGAACAGCACGTCGTCGGCGTTGAAATCGCGGCCGGGCCGGAAGTAGTCGGTGCTGTGGAACTTCACGCCGCGGCGCAGCGTGAACTCGTAGGTTTTCTGGTCGGCGGAAACGGTCCAGCTTTCCGCCAGCGCCGGCACCAGCGTCGTCGTGCCGGGCTGGAAATCCACCAGCCGGTCATAGATGGTCGTCGCGGTCGCGTTGCGCGCGGTGCCGGACAGGGTGCGCTGCGGGTTCAGCGATTCCGGGTTGCCCTCGGAGCAATACACCAGCGTGTCGCTGCCGGCCCGGGCGGGTGCGGCGCACAGCGCCAGCGCCGCGCACAGCAGGAAGGCGAATCGGGGATAGGTCATCACGGTTCTTCCGGTGAAAAGAGCAGGCAGGCGGCGGTCAGGACCACAAGCCGAGGCTGCCGTCCTTCTTCAGACCGATGAATGAAGTCTGGGAAATCCGGTGGCCATCGGTATTGCCGAGGATTTCGTGGAAGTTCTGGGTATTGAACAGGATCAGGTCGCCCACCTTCGGCCGGACCTTCAGGTGATCTTGCCGATCCAGCACTTCGTAGGGAAAGTAGTAATCGTCAGGCACCTTCATCTTGTCGTTCTCGGCGGTGTGGATGGTGTCGTAGATGACCACCTCGCCGCCGCTGTTGTGCATGCAGTAGTAGATGTTCCAGGTCATCTGGCGCGTGATCTCCGTCACCGCCCAAGGCTGGCGGATGTGGCTGGGCGCATGGTCGGCGTGCAGGCGGCCGTGGCCGCGGAACGAGCGGAACGCGCCGGCGAAGTACGCGCCGTATTCCGGCTCCTCGAAGACGCCGACGCGGCGGCCGGTCCTGCGCGCGATCGCGTCGATCACCATCTGCACCGGATCGATGCCGAGGCCGCGGTAGATGCCCGCCACCACTTCCTGCGCCTGCGCCTTCTTGCCGAAGTAGACCGACTTGTCCTCATGCGCCCACTGGTTGTGGCACAGGCCGGTGTGGTGCACCGGAATATCCTTCAGGTGGTCGTAGGTCTCGAAGGTCATTGCGCGCAGGCGGTCGGCGACAATGTCGCAGGTTTCGCGCGGCAGGAAGCCTTCGATGATGATCCCGGGAATCTTGAAATCCAGCAGGAGATCCAGGTTTTCCGCGCTCAGTTCGCACAATTCATTGCGGATCCAGTTGCCCATATGTTTGCCCTCGCGTCAGTTCATGTGATGTGGGTCCGGCGCCGGCGCCGGACGGTGGATTGCAGCCCGCGCACCGGCCGGGCTCCTCATGCATGCCGCCCCCGCATTCCGCCCCTCATGCCGTCCTCATGCAGGAGGCCCGCTGTCCGAACAGGCCGGCACGGCCGGTTTGTCGCCGGCGGCCACCGCATAGCCGACGATGGTCAGGAACAGCAGCATCAGCAGCCCGACCAGCCGCAGGAAATCATTGCCCAGGTAATCGAGCAGCATGCCTACCGCCGCGGCCAGCACGCTCGCAAGGAAGCAGCCGATGGCGAACGAGATGCCGAACACCGAGCCGAGCTGGCCCTTCGGCGCGTACGCGACGGTGCCGCCGTAGCCGGTCATCCAGATGAACTCGAAGACGACGATCATCAGCGTGTAGGCTGCCGCGCTTGCGAGCGCGCTGTCGGTCCATACCGCGCCGACGTAGAGGCCGGCCGCGAGCAGCGACAGCGCGCCGACCAGGACGCGCGTCTGCAGGAAAGGCTGGTCGAACGGCTGCCGCTTCTTGCAGAAATACGAGAAAGACGCGGAGCCGGCGATGATCGCAAGACTGGCCAGCACATACGATGCCGACACCGCCGCCGCGCCGAGACCGAGCTTCTGCACAGGGAAGATCGGTTGCAGCACGCTGTAGGAACCCTGGAAGAAGGTCGCCGTCAGCGGCATCAGGATCGCGCACACAAACAGCCGCCGGTCGCCGGCCAGCGCATCCCGGTAGTCGGCGATGCGGTGCGCAAGCGGCGGGCGCCGCGCCGGCGGCGCAGGCTCGATCGGCTCGACGCAGCGCGTGAAGTAGACCAGCGCCGCCGCCACGACGAAGGTGAGCGCATCCAGCAGCACCACGGCGTGCAGATCGATGCGCCCGGCGAGGAAGATGCCGGCAATGGCCGCGATGCCGATCCCGAGGTGGTAGCCGGTCTGCAGGAAGGATGCGTAGTGCGTCGCCTTTTCTTTCGGAAACAGCGCACGCGCCGCCACCGTCTTGTTGATGCGGTTGACATGGTCGACGATGCCCCGCACCAGCAGCAGGAGCACGACCGGCAGGTAGCCGGACGCCTCGACGAAGAACAGGATGGGCAGCGTCAGCGCCGCCGCGAGCAGGTCCAGCAGGTACCAGCGCACGCGCGGGTCCATGCCGTGGTCCCAGTCGCTGCGCACCAGCACCACCAGCAGCGCGGGCACCCATTGCAGCGACACGAACAGCGATGTCATCAACCCGGACCCGGTCCTGGCATAGATCGCCATCGCCAGCACGATGTGCAGCAGCACCGAGCCGGCCGACGAGATGGTGAAGGCGGCGGTTGCGAGCAGCAGGTTGAGCCGGCCCCGGTTGAGTTCGAACATGGCGCCTCCTTATGCAATCACGGTATGCGCGGCGACGAAATCGATCGCGCGCGCCGCATTGCGTTTGGCCTCCTGCCGGTCCTTGCCGGTGCACATCACCTGCACGATCCAGCTGTAGTTGGAACTGAGGCTGTTGATCTGGTCGCCCGCCTCATGGTGCAGCCATACCTCTTTCACGCCGGCATGGTCGCGGATTGCCTCGACGGGCGGCATCTGCCGGATGATGCCTGTTGCCTCGCTAACGAAGCACTTCCATGCCGCGCCCTGCGTCGGCCGGTACAGCTCGCCGCACGCGACCAGGTTGCCGAGGCACAGTTCGACGCAGTCGCCGACGATGGAGCGCGAGGTCGCCAGGTCGAGCATCACGGAATGCCCGCTGCCGCCCACCCGCGTGTTGACCTCGACCAGGTGCGGGCCACTCGCGGTGACGATGATTTCGACATGGCTCGGCCCGAAGTCATAGCCGATCGCGTCCAGCGCCATGCAGGCCTTGCGGATCGCCGCGTCGCGGCGCGCGTCAATCACAGGGAAGGACGAGCCGATCTCGATGCTGTCCTTGATCACATCCCGGTCGGCCACGCCCACCACCTGGTGCTGCCCCGGGCCTGTGGTCAGAAGTTCGACGCTGACCAGGTCGCCCTGCAGGTAATCCTCCGCCACGAATGCCGCGGAGATCCAGTCTTCGGTAATGCCGCGCAGCGACGCCACCACGCGCTCGACCTGCGACGCATCCGCGCACACCGTCGCGCCGATGCTGGAATGCCCCTGCAGCGGTTTGAGGAAGCAGGGAAAGGCGAGCTCCGCCTTCAGTTCCTGCAGCCGGTCGATGCGGTCGATCTTCCTGCAATGCACATCGTCGGCCCCCTTTTCCAGCAGCACCTGGCGGAACCGGTGCTTGTCCTGCGCGATCGCGATCGCGTCCGGATTCGCGCCGGGCAGGCCGAGCGCGGCGCACAGCCGCGCGGTGACATGGGTGCGGATCTCGGCGAAGGTGAGCAGCGCGTCGACCGTGCCAAGCTCGTCCTCCAGGACCTGCCTGACTTCGTCGAAGTCGTTGGAATTCCCGACCTGGATGATGGTGTCCGCCAGGTCGAGCTTGGACATGCAGGACGCCGGAAACCACTTGCGGAAGCGCTCCAGGCTGTCCGTCACCAGCACCGCGCGGTAGCCCTGCTCGGTGCAATAGCGGATCGCATCCAGGCCGCTGAAATTGGTTTCAATGAATACGACGGTCTTCATGCTGACACTCTCCGGTTGCGTAACAGAAGTGCGAAAGGAAACGTGAAAAAAAGCGAAAAAACAAGCGCAAGGAACAGCGCACAAGGCAGTGCAAAGGGCAGTGCAAAGGGCAGTCAAACCGCCGTGAAACGGCGGCGCGAAACCGCCCGCCGCACCGCCCGGCGGTGCGGCTTCGGACTGCCGGCGGAATCAACCGCCCCCGCCTACGCGCAGGCGCGCAGGTCAGCCTCGAGGTTGATCATGCGCGCGCACTGGTCCCAGAAGCGCTGCCAGAAATCAATGCCCTCGTCGAACGAGACCATGAATTCCGAGCGCTGCGCGTCGGTCTGGCAAAAGCGCAGGAAGTTGGCGACCGAATGGCGGATGTGCTCGGATTCGTCCGCGCGGTGAATCTTGAAGAACAGGCTGGCCGACAGCGTCTTTTCGCATTCGTCGTCGTGGCACAGCGTCTGGAACAGCGTCTCGATGTTTTCCTCGGCGATGATCTCGAAGCTCAGCAGCAGGCCGACGATGCCGTACTGGCTTTGGGTGCCGGCCAGCGTGCGGTCGAGCACGCGCAGGATTTCGCGGATCGAGGAGCCTGTCGAGCCGGGCACCACGCGCACGCCGATCTCGCTGATCGCATCGAGGAACAGCTTGGAGTGAATGCGCGTCTTGTCGCGGCCGCCGAGCTCGTCGTAGGCGATCTGGATCAGGTGATGCTGACGCTCCGGGTCGTCGGTCTGCGCAACCGCCTTGGTCAGGAACACCGGCACGAAGCGGGTGAAGTCGTACCAGGCGCGCGCCATGGTTTCGGCGGCGATCAGCGAACGGCGCGAAGCCAGCGTGGCCCTGATGTTGGTGAATACGTTGCGCTTGTGCGCCTCGGTCATGAAATGCCCGGTCCAGGACACCACCTCCGGATGCTCGTAGCCGTATTCCATCTCGGGAATCAGGTAACGACGGCCCGCGAGTGCCTGGCGCGCCGGGGTCAGTGGCGGATTCATATTCACGCTTTCCATATCGAACATCTCCATGTGGTTGAGGCCAAGCCGGCCGTTCAGGGTCATTGCGCTAACGGCTCACCGCAGCAAGCCGAGACTGCCTGTCAAACTGTTGATCGTCTTCCTGTCGCCATAGAGCGCCAGCCCGAAGTATTCGAGCGCTTCCTCCGGCGTTTCGCGGAGCACGGTCGCGTACTCCTGGTAGGACCTGGTGATCCGTGTCGCACTGATCAGGTCCACCACGAGCAGGTCGGGCTCGAACTCCTTCAGCTGGCGCCGCATGCGCTTCAACAGCGAAGCGTTGCCTCTGAGCACGGGAATCGCGATCGTCGTGATCCCGCGGTGCAGCCAGCCGCCGCTGTCCGGCAGGTCGCGCCCGATCATGTCGGGACGCAGCCTGCCCACGCTTGCCGACAGCACCGCGGCGGTATTCGCGATCGCGCCCGGTGACATCGCCTCGTCGACGATCAGCACATACTTGTTATCCATCCCCCCTGCCTTCGGTGTCGTTGATCGATGGGGGCAGTGTAAGTTGACTCATTTGCATTGAGAACGGCAAATGCTTGAAAAGAGAGTTTGAAAAAGTTGGCTGTGCCGGGGACCGCGTGCGCGCCGGAACATGATCATCCCGGCCGGCATTGCCGCCTCCCGCAACCGCCAATCTCATTACGATGAAAATCGCCATTCGGTATCGCAGCGCTCGGCCATTACTGGTTGGCGCACGATTCATCGTTACTGACAGGTGTTAATGACTTCGTGTAGCTTCAGACCGTGGGCTTACCGGGCTCGACAGCCGTGCGAGCAACCGCCACGGCGGCCGCGCCGGCGCTTTCGGCGGCACACAACTGGTCGCGCGTCACGCAGACGCTTGTATCCCACGCAGATGGGAGTGCGCCATGCAAGACGCGTCCCGAGATGCAGTAACAACATCAAGAAGACCTTCGACCGGACAACGACAACGTGCACACTTCCCAATTCCCCCTCGTGATGCCCCGCCCGGTCGGCGCCGTCGCCGCCTTCCGCCCCAGTATTCCGCCCGTTCTTCTCGTCCCGCGCCGCCGGCTGTTCCGGTGCGCGGTCCCGCTACTGTTCTTGTACGGAGCAAGTTCCATGGCAAATGCACAGATCACGCTGGATGAATTGCAGAAACGAAAGACGCTGGTCGAAGCGGAAAAGGCATTGATCGATGCGGAGCTGGCGCGCGACGAAGCGCGCAGGAAACAGGCAGCGGCACAACAAGCGAACAAGGACGCCCTTGCCGACGCCAAATCGGCAAAGGAACTGGCGGAGGCGCGCAAGGCGGAAATCGACGCGGAACATGCCCAGCTCAAGGCGAAGTTCGGCGACATCCCGACGTCTGGCATTTCCGGCGGCGTCAAGCTCGGCGACAAGGCTGGCGCCTTCGAGACCGCGCTGCTGGCCACGCGCGCGACGATGACCGCCGCCGTGAAACTCGCCGATGCGCTGCAATCGATTCCGTTTGCCACGCCGCCGGCCCGGCTGCTGGTGTTCCCGGCCGGGGAAATGCCGACCTTCCAGGCGACCGCCGCCTTCATGGCGCAGAAAGCGGCGCTCGCGACCGGCATGCAAAGCGCGATCCGCAGCGCCGAAGACTTGCGCAAGCATGCTGCGGGAGCGGAACGCATGAGCACGGAATCGCTCGCGGCGGTCGGCCTCGGGCTGGAAGCGGTGACCAGGCTGCTCGGCTTCTTCCGCACGGATTTCGAGATCGGCGGGTCGGAACTGGCGGCGGATCACCTGCTGCTGGCGGAAGCGGCAGGCGGCGAACTGCGCAAGCGCTTTGGCACGACCACGCAGATCTACCTCAAATCCATGTTCAACCCGTCGGCCATCCTGCACGTCGTGTCCGGCTTGCCGGCCGAGCTGCAGCTGCTGCAGGGGCTGCGGGGAAAGGCGGCGGCGATCGCGGCGGAGACCGAACGGCATGTCGCAGCGCTGGAACAGGATGTGGCGAAATCCGGCGACACCCCGGCCGAACGCGAAGCGAAACAGGCAAGGAGCGCGCGGCTCGCCGCCGAGCGCGCGGTGCTCGACAAGCTGAAGACCGCGATCCAGGCCTGCGATACCTTTTTCGGACGGTTCCTCGTACCGGATGACAAGACGCTGGCGTTCATCAAGGAATATGAAATCTGGAAGTCATCGCAGGAAGCGAACAGCTATGTGTTGATCGTCAAGATGCACAAGGCGGGCGGCTCGCAGTACACGGAAAAAAACCTGTGGACCACGTTCGGCAAGATGCCGTTCAAGGTGATGGGCGGCGTGATCGTCAGCTATGCGTTGTTCGACGGGCCCAGCGGCGCGCTGGTGCGCGCCGGCGTGGTGCCGGTACATGGCGGCTTTGCGAATGCGGACGAGGTGGGAACCTTGTTCGGTCCGGACGGCGGCCGGTAGTTGCGCAACGGGGCCGCAGCGCCGCTTGTGGCGCGCGTACCCGGCCTTTCCGTCATTGTTTTCCGGGGCATCACGATGAATGCACCTCACCATGCGAAGGACGTTATTTTCCGGTCGCCCGTAGCGATCGGTAGGGTGGGTAGAGCGCAGCGAAACCCACCACACACGCATGAGGAGCGCCCGGCGGGTTTCGCTTCGCTCTACCTCGGCGGCCCCACCCACCCTGCGATCCTTTGGGATTCGACCGCCTGCTCACGCAGGATGATTCGTGTGCCGGCATGGTACGCCGTGCAACGTATTCACCGCACCATCGATGGCGCTGCGCACAGCGCACCCTCCACATCCACCAACCTTTCCGGGGCCCGACAATGAACGCACCGCAGAATGCC
>NZ_DASRXF010000099.1:0-11172 GCF_035654295.1 Noviherbaspirillum sp.
GAAATCCTCGACGCCGATGACTTCATCATCGATACGCACAATCGCAGTCATCGTCCTCTCCTTGCATGAACAAGCGTTACAGAAACCTTAGGAGGGGATGCAGGTGGGACGTTTGCGGATGCTCAAACCGGCGTCAATACGAAGGCAATCCGTGCGCCTGTTGCCGGGCTTCATGCGGGGTTGATGCAGTAGCGATTCTTTCCTGCCTTCTTTGCCCGGTACATCAGGCGGTCGGCTGTTTCCATGACGGAGGATTCGTCGTGGCAATCGTCGTCCGGAAGCACACAGATGCCGATGCTGGCGCCGATACGCAGCTCGCCCTGGCCCTGCACGCAGATGGCGGCGATGGAATCGATGATGGATTGCGCGAGACGCTCGAGTTCGTTCGGGTCGGAGGCATCCGCCACAACGATGCCGAATTCGTCGCCGCCCAGGCGTGCCACACGGTCGGCGCTGTCGACGCAATCGTGCAGGCGGTTCGCGACGTTCTTGAGCACATCGTCGCCGGTCGCATGGCCGCAGTCATCGTTGACGCCCTTGAAGCCGTCGAGGTCGAGCAGCATGACGGCGCTGCGGGTGCCGTTGCGCTCCACGTCGGCGATCAACTTGCCAAGGCACTGGAAAAAGCCCGAGCGGTTCATCAACCCGGTGAGGGAGTCGGTGCGGGAAGCGGATTCGAAACGCGCGGCACGCTGCTGCATCTCGCGCTTGGCCTGCGCGATCTGCTCGGACAGCATCAGCGTGTACCAGGGCAGGATGACGATTGACAGCACGATGCCTTCCGTGACCAGCGTGCCCGCATGCCAGTACGGAGAAAGCCAGAGCGCGGTACCGATGCTGGCGCCGCCGACCACGGCGGAGAAGCGCGCAAATCGCGGCCCGTTGCGCAGGCCGTTGCCGATCGCCATCAGCACCGGCGCCCACAGCGCGGGTGCCAGCACGTCGCCGGCCTCATACAGCGCGAAGGCGAAAACGACCTGGTCGAGCACGATGGAAATGATGCGGCGCACGCGGTAGGTCGAGATAGAAAACCCGACCACTGCGAGCCAGATCAGTGCGAAGACGAGAAAGGCGGCAATGCCGACCGGCGCATTCCTGAGATCCTTGATATGGCCGGACCACCAGGCCGCGCCGACATAGATCACGAACACCAGCGTGAGCGCGACGCGAAAGCAGGCATGCCCCATTTCGCTGCCGAGGTTGAAGGACCGCTCCTTCGATTGCGTGGCTGTAACCGGAATATCCATGCCGCCTTGTCCTATGCGGGGCTCCTCGCCGGGCGCAGGCACCGGCGAGTGGCCGCGTGTGCGCATGAGCGGGTTGTCTCCGAATTGTTATTTCCCGTTATTTCCCGTGGGAAATAATTATAAACATACCTTTGCTATGCCTATTAACTATTTGTAGAAGCTTCCTACTAGTGGTTTTCCCTTAAGTATGGCGCTACAGACTTTTTCCGTCAGGGAACAAAATCCGATATGCGCCGGTCTAGAGGATGTCGTGAGTGCGGGAAGTCCCCGTGCCATGTACCCTCCGATACCGAGTGGCTTTTGACAGGAAGAACCAACATGATGCTTGACGAGCAACACAGCGAAGAACTGCGCGCGCTGCGCAACCTGGAACGGACGGTCCGCGCGTACAGCCTGACCGCGCACATGATTCCTGCCCATCGCCGCCAGGAGATGCTGGCCGCTGCGCTGCGTGAAGTCGTCAATGCGCGCAAGTCGGCCATCCGCAAATCCAAGTGCGTTCCCATGCGCTGACCTCCCTCACCGGGGGCGCTCCCGCCCCTGGCCCGCCTGCATCTTCCCCGCCTCCTCCTTCGCTCCCCACCCCACGCGGCGCAACATTTTTTCGACAAAACATTTCCATTTGTCAACGAATAGCAGGCTTTCAGAGTAACATTACGTTCTCTTCATTTGTTGTGCTTTGCCGCGATGAGCGCCCTGCCTGCTTTTCCGCTTCTGACGGTCGACCTGCTGTCCGACCGCAATCGAAAACCGGCCGCATTGCTGCTGGGCTTTGGCGCCGGCGCGGCGGAAGACCTCCTGCCGCTGGCAGGCCATGACGATTTCCGCAGCCTCGCCTCGCGCATCCCCTGCCTCGTACCTGCCGGCCTTGCCGCACCCGCACTGCTCGATGCCGGCTGCAGCGTCGCACCTGCCGGCTCCATCGTGCGGCTGGACCGCCTTCCCGAGCAGCCGCTGCCGCCGCAGGTGAGCCGGATCGCCGGCCACTGGTACCTGGCGCCCCCGGCAAAGCCGGCCGGCAATCAGGCTGCCTCCCGCGCGCTGGCGCTGCAACTGGTGCAACTGGTGTCGGCCGATGCCGATACGCATGAGATCGAAGCCGTCCTGCGCCGCGATCCCGCACTGTCCTACCACCTCCTGCGCCTGGTGAACTCGCTCGGGATGGGCATGAGCCGCCAGGTCAGCAGTTTTTCCCAGGCCATCCTCATCCTCGGCCGCGCGCAACTGCGCCGCTGGCTCAACCTGATGCTGTTCTCGGCACGGGCCGGCGACGAACGCTCCGCGATGCTGCTGGCGCGCGTGGCCGTGCGTGCGCGGCTGATGGAACTGCTGGCCAAGTCCAACGGACTGGACAAGTCCGGCCAGGAGGCGGCTTTCATGGCGGGCATGTTCTCGCTGCTGGGCATCCTGTTCGGCATGCCGCTGGAAGAGGTCCTGCGGCCGCTGAAGATCAGCGATGCGCTGCAGGCCGCCCTGCTGCGGCGCGAAGGCGATATCGGCGGGCTGCTGGCGCTGGTCGAATCGGCAGAGTGCGGCGGGCCGGTGGCGCCGGCCCTGCAGGCCTTGTCCCTGCCCGTGGCGGAATTCAACCTGCTGCAGGTGCAAGCCCATGACTGGATGCTGGACGTCGTGCGTGAAAGCACCGGAGGAAAGAATGCCTGACCGGAATGCCATCGACCGCTGTCTCGCGCTGTGCCGCGAAGCCCGTGCGCTCGATGGCGCCGCACAGCTCCAGGCGCTGAGCGCGCTGGAAAACGAGCTGGCCGCCCTGCAGACCGTGCCGGCGACCGCGCCGCCGGAACCGGTCATCGAGATGGATGCCGCCGGCTACATCACCGGCTGGAACGACGGCGCCGAGCGCCTCTTCGGCTATACGCCGGAGGAAGCCGTCGGCCAGCATGTGCTCTTCCTGTATGCGGACGACGGCGATGACATCGCGGAACTCTTCCTCGAGGAAGGCACCTCGCTGATGGAAGTGCGCCGCCGCAAGAAATCCGGCGAGATTTTCTGGGCCAGCCTGGCGCTGTCGATGACTGCCGACGAAGCGGGCAACGCGGCCGGCATGGTCGCCCGGATGTCCGAGATCACCGAGCGCCTGTCGGATGAAGACAAGCTGCGCCTGCACGCCCGCATCATCGAGGACAGCGACCAGGGCATCCTGATCACCGATGCCGAGGAACGCATCGTCTCGGTCAATACCGCCTTCACGCGCATCACCGGCTACTCTGCCGCCGAGGCCATCGGCAAGACCCCGGACCTGCTCCGCTCCGGCAAGCACACCGCCGATTTCCGCGCGCAAGTGCGCGCCGCGATGAAAGGCGCCGGCCCCTGGCATGGCGAGATCCTGGGCAGGCGCAAGAACGGGGATATCTTTCCGCAATCGGTCACGATCAGCGTGGTGCGCAACGATAAAGGCGAAACCACGCACGCCTTCTCGATCTTTTCCGACATCAGCGTATTCAAGGAAGCCGAGGCGCGCATGCAGCGCCTGGCCAACTATGACACCCTCACCGGTCTGCCCAACCGCGCGCTGCTGAACCAGCTCGTCGGCCAGGCCCTGACCGCCGCCCGCCGCAACAAGGGACACGGTGCACTGCTGGTGATCGAACTGCGCCGCTTCGATTCCATCCACGAGACGCTGGGCCACGAAGTCGGCGATGCGCTGCTGGGCGAAGTGAGCGGACGGTTCCGCGAGGTGCTGCGCGACGAAGACGTGCTGGCGCGCATCGACGGCGACAAGTTCGCCGTGGCGCTGTTCGACATCCAGAAGCGCGAACATGCCGGCATCGTCGCCAAAAAACTCTTGTCCACGCTCGACGACCCGTTCGAAATCGAAGACCACAACCTGCGCATCGGCGGCAGCATCGGCATTTCGATCTATCCGGAGGACGGCATGGATACGGCCGCCCTGGTGCGCTACGCCGACGCCGCGCGCGGCCGGGTGCATGACGGCGAGAACGGCTATATGTTCTACAGCCCCGAGATGAACCAGCGCGCCAAGGAGCACCTGTGGTTCGAGAGCGAGCTGCGGCGTGCGCTGTCCGGCGACCAGCTGCAGCTCCACTACCAGCCCAAGGTCAGCCTGCGCAGCGGCCGCATCGTCGGCGCCGAAGCCCTGCTGCGCTGGAAGCATCCGGAGCGCGGCATGGTATCGCCGGGCATCTTCATCCCGGTGGCGGAGGAAACCGGCCTCATCCTCGAACTTGGCAGCTGGGTGCTGGAAGAAGCCTGCCGCCAGATCCGGCAATGGCAAGACGCGGGCGTGGACGTGCCGCCCGTCGCCGTCAACCTGTCGTCGCGGCAGTTCGACCGCGACCTGCCCGATCGCATCCAGGAAGTGCTGGAACGCTACCGCGTGGCGCCCGAGCGCATCAAGCTGGAGATCACCGAGACCCTGCTGGTGCGCGGGCCGGAAGCCGTCATTCCGATCATGAACGAACTCGCGGCGCGCGGACTGGCGCTGGCGCTGGACGATTTCGGCACCGGCTACTCCAGCCTCGCCTACCTGAAGAAATTCCCGATCAGCACGCTCAAGATCGACCGTGCATTCGTGATCGGTTTGCCGCACGAGGAAAACGATTGCGCCATTGCGCGCGCCATCGTCACCATGGGCCAGCAATTGCGCCAGGAAATCGTTGCCGAAGGCGTGGAGACGCCGGAACAGATGGCCTTCCTGCGCGAGCTTGGTTGCGACCAGCTGCAGGGATATCTGTTCAGCCCGCCGGTGGCCGCGGGTGAGTTTGAGCGGATGGTGCGGGAGAACAAGCGCTTGAATCTGGGGATTGGGGTGGAGCAGCGTTTGGCGGGGTGATTGGGGTTTGGTTCGAATGCTGGTGGGTTTCGCTGCGCTCTACCCACCCTACCATCCTTTATAAAGAACCGTAGGGTGGGTAGAGCGAAGCGAAACCCACCAGCATTCGAATTTCATAGAGAACCGTAGGGTGGGTAGAGCGCAGCGAAACCCACCAGCATTCGAATTTCATAGAGAACCGTAGGGTGGGTAGAGCGCAGCGAAACCCACCGCGCGTCCTATTTACCCGCACCGCCAAGAAAAGCCGACACCTGCGAGACAAACGCCTTGATGTCGAAGGGCTTGGCGATAAAGCCATTGAAGCCCGCTTCGAACAATTGCCCGGTATCGCCCGTGCGCACCAGCCCGGTCACCGCGATCATCGGGATGTCCGCGGTCGCCTCGTCAGCACGGATGTGCCGGGCCACCTCGACTCCCGTCATGTCCGGCATGCGGCCGTCGCACAGGATCAGGTCGGGCGGCGCGCGGCGCGCCGCTTCCAGTCCTTCTCCCCCGCTCGCCACGCCGGTGGCCTGGTATCCCGCCGCATTCAGCAACAGCAACATCAGGCGCAGGTTGGCGGGATCGTCCTCGATCACCAGCAGCCGCTTACCAGCCATAGGTCTTGCTCCATTTCGTCAGCCTTGCCGATCCGGCATCGAGCACGTGGTATTCGCGATAAGGTGCAACCGTCATGCACGCATGGTTGGGCAGGATGCGCAGCTGCGTCCCCACCGGAAAACGATCGAAGGGCAGATCGCCGGCGGCGCTGCGCACGAAGCCGTGTTCCTGGTGCACATCGGCGACATGCAGGCCTTCGACCGGCTGCCCGTCGATGTCGCACACGAGGCCGTAGCCGACCTGCGGATCGTATTCATTGGCGCTGATGTCCTTGGACAAGGCGAGCGCACCGGCATCCACCAGCAGGTGGCCGGCTTCGCGATGATGTCCGATCACGGTCGCCAGCACGCTCACGGCGATGTCGTCGACGCCGCACACCCCGAGCCGCGCCTGCGAGAGGTCGAAAAATACATAGACGCCGGGCCGGATCTCGGTAACGCCGTCCAGCGAAATATCGGTCAGCGCGGTGGGGGTGGAACCGATGCTCACCGTAGGGCAGGACATGCCCGCCCCTCGAATGCGTTCGGCCGCGCGCAGCGCCGCGTCGCGCTCCGCAATCGCGATCTCCCCGCGCGCCGCGGCGTCCGCTGCGTGATAGGAATGGCCTGCATGGGTGAGCACGCCTTCGAGGCGCAGGCCGGGCGCCGATGCGATCCGTTCGGCGATGTCGATCAGCTCGCTGCTCTCCGGCGCCACGCCCGCGCGGTGCCCGCCGCAGTCGATCTCGATCAGGACAGGGATAGGCGCACCGGCATGTCCCGCGATCTCATCGGCTGCGCGCACGGAATCGAGCACGACATTGATGCGCGCGCCCTGTTCGATGAAACGCGCGATGGCCGGCAGCTTGGACGGAACGATCCCTACGGCGTAAGTCATGTCGCGGAATCCGGCGTCGAAGAAATAGGCAAGTTCGGCCAGCGTCGACACCGTGATGCCGCCGGTCTGCCCGGCGGTCGCGATGCGCGCGACCTCGGCGCTCTTGGCGGTTTTCAGGTGCGGCCGCAGCGACACGCCGGCATGTGCGGCGCGCTGCGCCATCCGTTCGCAGTTTGCCTGCAGCCGACTGCGGTCGAGGATGACTGCGGGTGTAGGCAAAGCGGAAAGAAGCGTTGCAAGTGAAGTCACGATGGCAGAAAGCAAGGAAGGAATTGCTCCGGCGAACCTTTCCGCCGGTATCATGGCGATGTTAACACGAACACGCTTCACGCTTTTCCGATGATGTTTTTCCACTCCCGCCCGACGATATCGATCTTGCAGCCTTCCAGCGGGAGCGCGCCGGCATGCTGAACGGATTGTGGCTGGGCTTCTTCCTCGTTGCCGCCGTCAGCGCGTTCAGCCGCTGGCTTGCCGGAGGCGATGCGAGTGTCTTCGCGGCGATGGTCGAGAGCCTGTTCGGGATGGCGAAGCTGTCGGTCGAGGTGATGGTGCTTCTGTTCGGCACGCTGACGCTATGGCTGGGTTTCCTGCGCATCGCCGAAAAAGCGGGACTGGTGGAGCTGCTCGCGCGCCTGCTGACGCCGCTGTTCCGCCGCCTCATGCCGGACGTCCCCGCCGGCCATCCGGCGCTCGGCCTCATCACGCTCAATTTCACCGCGAACGCGCTCGGGCTGGACAATGCGGCAACGCCTATCGGCCTGAAGGCGATGCGCGCCCTGCAGGATCTCAACGACAAGCCGGACACCGCGACCAATGCGCAAATCCTGTTCCTGGTGCTGAACACGTCCTCGCTCACGATGCTGCCGGTCTCGATCTTCATGTACCGGCTGCAGCAGGGTGCGAGCGATCCGACGCTGGTCTTCCTGCCCATCCTGATCGCCACCAGCATCGGCACGCTGGTCGGCTTTCTCGCCGTGGCCGCGGTGCAGCGGCTGCGCGTCTGGGACCCGGTGGTGCTGGCGTGGGTGGCCGGCTTTTCGGTCTTGCTGGGCGGGTTCATGGCGCTGCTGGGCGGCATGTCGGCGGCGGCGCTGGCCGCCCTCTCCTCGCTGCTCGGCAACCTTGTCCTGTTCGGGCTGATCCTGCTGTTCGTCGCGGTGGGCGCGCTGCGGCGGGTACCGGTTTATGAAGCCTTCGTCGATGGCGCGAAGGAAGGCTTCGAGGTCGCGAAAAACCTGCTGCCTTACCTGGTCGCGATGCTGTGCGCCGTCGGCGTGCTGCGCGCATCGGGCGCGCTCGACGCGCTCCTGGGCGGCATCCGTTTCATCGTCGAGAGCATCGGCTGGGACACGCGCTTCGTCGATGCGCTGCCCACCGCACTGGTGAAACCCTTCTCCGGCAGCGCGGCGCGCGCGATGCTGATCGAGCTGATGAAGACCGGCGGCGTGGACAGCTTCCCGGCGCTGGTCGCCGCTACCGTGCAGGGCAGCACCGAGACCACGTTCTATGTGCTGGCGGTGTATTTCGGATCGGTCGGCATTCAGCGTGCGCGGCACGCCGTGGGCTGCGCGCTGCTGGCTGATTTCGCCGGAGTACTGGCGTCGATCTGGGTCTGCTATTGGTTTTTCGGTTAGAGGGCGTCCCGATCACACGAGCGCTTGAACATCGACTAGGCGCTCAAGCGCTGGCTCAACGACGCCCGGAGCAGAAGCTCGATATCCGCCGGCGGCAGCGGATCGCTGATGCAGGAGCCCTGGATTTCATCGCACTTGGTGGTGCGCAGGAAGGCAAGGTGTTCCTCGCTTTCCACGCCTTCGGCCACGACCGACAGGTTCAGGGTGTGCGCGAGGTTGATCACGGCTTCGGCCAGCTTCCAGGGGCTGACCTCGTCCGACTGGCTTTGCAGGAGGAAGGAACGGTCCAGCTTGAGGCAGTCCAGCGGGAAGCGCCGCAGGTAGGCCAGCGAGGAATAGCCGGTGCCGAAATCATCCACCGACAGGCGCAGGCCGAGCGCCTTCAATTCCTTGAGCAGGATGGCCGCCGTGTCCGCATCCTCCATGAGCGCCGATTCCGTCAGTTCCAGCTCCAGCTGCCCTGCCTGCAGACCGCTGCGCCCCAGGGCATGCACCACCGAGCCCAGGATCTTCTTGTTGCGCAACTGGCGCGCCGAGAGGTTGACCGAAATCTTGAACGGGATGCCGTAGCGGATGGTCCAGTGCTGCACCTGCTCCGTCGCGCGCTGCAGCACCCAGTCGGTGATGTCGTCGATCAGGCCGCTCTCCTCGGCCAGCGGAATGAAGTCGGCCGGCGAGACGGCGCCGAGCTGCGGATGGGTCCAGCGCAGCAGCGCTTCGACGCCGGTCATGCGCAGCGTCTTCAGGTCGACCCGGGGCTGGTAATAGACCACGAATTCGTTGCGGTCGAGCGCGTGGCGCAAGGCGGCGTGGCGCACCATGCGCGTGCGGGACTCGGCGCTCATGTCCGGCGTGTAGAAGCGGAAGCAGTTGCCGCCGGCCGCCTTGGCGCGGTTGAGGGCAGTGTCCGCGCTCTGCAGCAGCGCTTCGCTGCTCTCCCCGTCCTGCGGGAACATGCTGATGCCGACCGAGGCGGAAGCGCGCAATTCGTGGCCGTCGATCACCACCGACTGGTCCAGCGCCTTGCACAGCTTGTCGCCCAGCCGGATGGCCGAGCTGTCGCCGAACTTGCATTCCGCCAGCACCACGAACTCATCCCCGCCGAGACGGCCGAGCGTGTCGTCCGGCCGTACGCAGCGGCGCAGGCGCTGGGCGATTTCCTTGAGCAAGGCATCGCCCGCCGCGTGGCCGAGGGAATCGTTGACTTCCTTGAAATTGTCGAGGTCGATGAAGAACACCGCGAGCATCGCATCATGCCCGCGGTCTTCCAGGCAATGGCGCAGACGGCGCTGCAGCAGTTCGCGGTTCGGCAGTTCGGTCAGCGGGTCGCGCGTGGCGAGGTGTTCGAGCGCGGTGGCGGTGCGTACTTCATGCGTGACATCGCGGCTGACACCGCGGTAGCCGCAGAACACGCCCTCCTCGCTGAACGGCTCGCCGGAGATGCGCAGGAAGCGGACCTCGCCAGGCTGGGTGATCGACCATACCGGATAGATGAGGTCATGAAAGGGCTTGCGCGCCGCCACGCTTTCCGCACAGGCGATATAGCCGGATGCTTTCGGATCGGCGATGTGTTCCTCGAAACGTGTGCCGAG
Organism: Noviherbaspirillum sp.; assembly: GCF_035654295.1. Lineage (GTDB taxonomy): Bacteria > Pseudomonadota > Gammaproteobacteria > Burkholderiales > Burkholderiaceae_D > Noviherbaspirillum. The sequence goes on from NZ_DASRXF010000099.1 coordinate 9,761, forward strand.
CAGTTCGGTGGCCCGCTTCCCGAGGCGCTGGTACATGCCCTCGGAAAAGAAACTGAAGCGGATGTTGGCGTCGGTTTCCCAGTACCAGTCCGACGACAGCGTCGTCAGGCTGCGGAAGCGTTCTTCCCGACGGGCGAGTTCCCTGCCCGCCTCCAGCTGGTTCGTGATGTCGCGCGCAATAGCGACCACGCCCAACTTTGCGCCGCTCTGCGGGTCGCGCACCGTGCGCGTGCTCGCGCCCAGCCAGACCCAGTGCCCGTGCTTGTGGCGGAAACGGATGTTGACCAGGCCGCGCCGTCCGTTCTCGGTCTTGGCCGGCTTCGCGCCAAGGTCGTCCGGGTGGATGTAATCGGACAGATGCGTGCCGACCAGTTCATGGGTTTCGTAACCCAGCGTGTCCTTGTGCGACGGCGACACGTACAGGTAAACATGATTGGCATCGCTGTAGGAAATCAGGTCGCACGCGTTCTCGGTCAGCAGGCGGTGCACGATTTCACTGCGCATCAGGCGCGCGCGGACCTCGTGGTTTTCCGAGACATCCACCAGCGTGCCGAGGTAGCCGGCCACGTTGCCGTCGGCCGCGAAGCGCGGCGCGCCGGTATCGGAAATCCAGCGCACGCTGCCGTCGGCGCGGCTGACCCGGTATTCGAGCTGGTATTGCCTTGCGTGCCGGCGCGCCTCCTGGATCTTCGCGATCGCGCCCGGCGCATCTTCGGGATGGATATGGGCAAACCAATCATCGATGTGCACATCCGCGGGCGAGGAAAACGCACGAGCCACTTCCGGATTCAGGTAGGTGCAGCGCCCTTCGATGTCTGCCTCCCACACGATCATGGAAACACGCTCGGCAAGACGGCGAATGGCTGCGCGCACGGCGGAGCGGTCTGCCGGACTTGGCTGTTTCTGTGACGGAAGGTAACTGGAGTCCATGACCCGTATGTTACCACTTTGACACGACTTAAATATGGTGCAATGCAGCGGAACTTAGGAAGTCGCGGCGGCGTCGTACACTGGATTGCCCGAAAGAATTTCCCCTTCTCATTACCTTCCGGGTGGAAACATGAAACATCACACTCATGAATTGCGGCGCGATGAAATTCTCGCCCTGGCCCACCAGGCGAAACTGATGATTGTCGACGGCGAAATCTGCTTCCTGAACGACATGGCGACGGAAAAGGAGCTGCTCAATTTTGCGCGGATGATCGAAGCCAAGTCCGGCGAAAACAAGCAGACCTGAACAAGCAGATCTAATATTCCGCCGTGCCGGTGACAGGCCCGAGCAGGCTGTTGTTCTGCGCCGCGCGCGAACCCTCGGCGATTTCCTCGATCTCATTGAGCTCGATGAGCGCCACGACGAACACCCCGACCACGAGTGCGGCCATGAGCAGTGCGAGTGCCAGGATTATTGTTGT
>NZ_DASRXF010000100.1:0-50348 GCF_035654295.1 Noviherbaspirillum sp.
CGGACACGCTCCCGGCCCGAACTATTCCACGATGCCGGCATCGAACAGATCTGGTGCATGCGCCAGGCTTCCACTCGTCTGTCAAGACGCGAAGCGGAAGGGAAAACATCTACAACATATCTGCAAGGGGCACATCATGGACGACAGGAAGGTGGCAGTGGTAACGGGCGGCATGGGAGGACTTGGAGACGCGATTTGCACCCGGCTGTTCCGCTCGGGGTATCGCGTGGTGGCAACCTATTCGCCGCGCAACCAATCGGCGGACGAGTGGGTGGATGTTCACCGGAAGGAGGGGATCGAGGTCGCAGCATACAAGGTCGATGTGTCCGACTATGCGTCCTGTGACGCGGGCGTCAGGCAAATCGTCAGCGATACGGGGCGCATCGACATCCTGGTCAACAATGCCGGCATCACCAAGGATGCGACGCTGAAAAAGATGACGCTGGAAGACTGGCAGACAGTGCTGAGGACCAATCTTGACAGCGTCTTCAACATGACGCGGCCGGTACTCCACGGCATGCTCGAATCGCAGTGGGGGCGCATCATCAACATTTCCTCCGTCAACGGGCAGAAGGGCGCGTTCGGCCAGGTCAATTACTCCGCCGCCAAGGCCGGCGTGCACGGGTTCACCAAGGCGCTGGCGCTGGAGGTGGCGAGCAAGGGCATTACCGTGAATACGGTTTCGCCCGGCTACCTGCGCACGAAGATGGTGATGAAGGTGCCGCAGGACATCCTGGAATCGAAGATCCTTCCCGAGATCCCGGTTGGTCGGCTGGGAGAACCGGACGAGGTGGCCGGACTGGTCGCCTATCTCTGTTCCGATGAGGCAGCATTTGTGACGGGCGCCAATATCGCCATCAACGGCGGGCAGCACATGCACTAGCACGCGCCGTCCTTCCGCTTGCCGCATGCGCTTTTGCGGGGCAGTTACGTCGATTGATCTGCCTCAAGCGCAGGGCTGGGCAGGTGGAAGGACGGATTGAATGCGGACAGAATATAGCAAGCCCGATTACCGTCAGGCCGGACTGCAGGCCCGGCATTGCTTACCTGCTGCGCAGGAATGCCGAGCCGCTCGCTGCAGACTCTGGCCGAGTCTCACTCCCATCTTCCCTTCCCAGGAGAGCCATCATGCAGAATGCAAGCAATCCTTTGGTTTCGATGTACAACACGCAGCTTGAAGCATCGCGCAGGTTCGCCGAGGCAGTCTTTTCGGGCACCGAGAAAATCGACCGCGTGATGCGCGGCGCCACCCAAAGGGCCTTCAACGAGCAGCTGAACCTGGTGCAAGCCATTACGACAGCCGGCGATCCGCGCTCGGTGGGGACGACGCTGCAGTCAAACTTGTTCGCGCGTAATCCGGACGACGCCGTGAACTATCAAAAGGAAATCGTGCGCATCATGGCAGAAATGCAGAATGAGATCAGCCAGTCGATGCAAGACTACATGGACCAGATGCGTTCAAGTACCGCCGTCAGCGCGGCCCGCCCGCATCATTCAGGGCACGGGCAGGCCAACAACACCGCCTTCAATCCGATGACCAGCATGTTTTCAGTATGGGAATCGGCGTTCAAGGAAGTGGCCGAGCTGGCCAAGAAGAACATGGTCGTCGCGCGCGGCGCCGCGGAGCAGGCCGCCGGCAGGTCGGCGCAACAGGCGGCGAGCTATGTCGATGCCGTGACGACGGCGGCGCAGGAAGCCATGGCCCACGCGGTTGACCAGGCCGCGAGGAATGCCACGATCGCAACCGCCGAGGCGGAGGCCGCTGCTTCCACCGATGACAAACGGGGCAGCCATTCTTCCGGCCACGGACGCAAAAAGTAGATCAATGAAAAAAGCCCTGTCCGAGGACAGGGCTTCTTGCGAGGGAAAAGTGCCTGGAGGCGCTTATGCGGTAGCCAGCGAACCCCATTCATCGTCCGGCTGGTCCGATTCCTTCGGCGCAGCCTTCGATTTTTTCGACGCAACCTTCGCCCGCGTGCTGGACGGCGGCAGGCGGCGCAGGGTCTTCAGGGCATCGAGGTCCTTGATGCCGATCGAGCGCTGGTCGACCGTGATGAGACCGATTTCGTTGAAGGCCGACAGCGTGCGGCTGACGGTTTCCAGGGTCAGGCCGAGATAGCTGCCGATTTCATGGCGAGTCATGCGCAGGTTGAACAGCTTGCTGGAATATCCCATGTCCGCATAGCGTTCCGACAGGTTCACCAGGAAACGGGCCACGCGTGCCTCGGCGCTCAGCGCGCCCAGCATGCTGACCATCGCCTGTTCGCGCACCAGCTCGCGGCTCATCACGCTGTACATCGCGTGCTCGAACTCCGGATGCGCGCGGCCAAGCGCCGTCAGTTTCTTGAAAGGCAGCAGGATCAGGTCGCAGTTGGAGAGCGCCACTGCTTCAGAGGCGTAGCGCTTGGTGTGGATGCCGTCAACGCCGAACAGGTCGCCCTTCATCGGGAAGCTCAACACCTGCTCGTTGCCGAACTCGTCGATCAGCACCGTCTTCAGGAAGCCGGAGTGCACGATGTAGAGCGTATCGAACGGCTGGCCGATGGTATGGATGCGCTGGCCAGTCTTGAACTGGACGTGCTGGAACAGCAGTTCCTCGTCGGTGTGCACGGCGGCGGAAGGAATGCGCAGCACGTCGCACAGTTCCTTCAGGTTCGACCACAGTTTGCCCTGGCGTTGCCAGCCCGCTTCCACGGAAGATGAGTGCACGGCCGGGACGCCGGCCTCCGAACGGGGTTCAGTCATTTGCGTGGATAACATGGGCTTCTCCTAATTCAGTTCATTCGTTCTATTCGTCCGGAGGCAGGGCAGCGGGCACCGGTTGAAGTGTCGCCTCATGCGCACCGAAAAGCTTTTGTCCGGTTCTTTGCCGGCCACCGGGCAAAAGCACGTTGTTCGCTTGTCATGCTTCGGTGTGGATGATCAGTATCGCAACCGCAACTGCCGATTGCTATCGGGTTGAGCTGAATTGAAATGTAGGTGCCGGTTGCGGCATGTAAGAATCCGCCTACAAATGGGCGGGAAGTTTTCCGATTGGACTTTCAGGAACAGGCGCAGCGGAGGGGGCGACATGCGCCGCCCGTGAGGAGCGGCGGCTGCGGGAAGAGGGGATTTTCAGTTCTTGAGCGGGCCCAACAGACGATGCTGGACCGCGTACTGCACCATTTCCGCGAGGGAATTCATGTTCATCTTGGTGAGGATGCGGGTCTTGTGCGTGCTGACCGTCTTGGCGCTCAGGTGCAGCAGGTCGGCGATCTCGGTGATCGACTTGCCGCTGACGAGGAGGGTAAAGACTTCGAATTCCCGGTTGGAAAGCTGCTTGTGCGGCAAGTCCTCGTTGGAGGGCATCACATCCATCGCCAGCTGCTCGGCAACTTCCAGGCTGATGTACGGGCGGCCGGAAGCGACCTTGCGGATTGCGCTCACGAGCTGCGTGCCCGCGCTTTCCTTGGTCAGGTAGCCGCGCGCCCCGGCGCGGATGGCACGCACCGCGTATTGCTCTTCCTCGTGCATCGTGAGGATGAGGATGGGCAGCTTGGGAACCTCGTCCTTGATCTGGCGGATCAGCTCGACGCCGCTGCGACCAGGCATGGACAGGTCGAGCATCAGCAGGTCGAAGCCGCCCTTGCGGACGTGCGCAAGGGCTTCGAAGCCGTCGACGGCTTCACCCACGACCTCGATGTCGTCGGCTCCATCAAGAATGCGCTTCAGTCCTTCGCGCATGATAGTGTGGTCGTCGGCGATAACAATGCGGATCATGGATGTGTGGTCGGCGGCTGAGGGCTCTGCTCTGTGTTGAAAATAGGGTCGATCGGTATCGACGCGTGGATGGCGAGGCCGTGCGGTGCAACATTTTCGATGCTGATTGTACCTCCAAGCACGAAAATGCGTTCCTGCATGGCGATCAGTCCGTAGCACCCCGGCTTGAATTCACTGCCGGCGGCCAGGCCGATGCCGTCATCCTGAATCATAACATCGAGTTGGTTTTCGGTATGTTCCAAAATAATCCGGGCGCTGCGTGCATGGGCATGCTTCTCGATGTTGGACAATCCTTCCTGCACCACGCGGAAGACCGCGGACTCGATCGGATCATCCAGTTTGCCGTTCATGCCGGTGCTCTCGACAGTGCACGAGATACCCGTCTTCTTCTGGAAATTCTCGGCCATCCATTCCACGGCAGGCAGCAGCCCGAAGTCGTCCAGGAGCGGAGGGCGCAAGGCGGAAGCCATGCTCTTCGTCATGGTGATGACATTGTCGAGCAGCCCCTGCATCTGGGCCAGCCGGGCCGGCAGGCCGTCGTCCGTCTCGGGCAAGCTGTTCTCCAGCCAGTCGAGGTCGAGCTTGAGGACGCTCAGCCGCTGGCCGATATCGTCGTAAAGCTTCCTCGAGAATCGCCGTTTCTCGACTTCGGTCGCCTGCTGCGAAGAGACTGCCCAGCGGCGCAGGTCGTGCGGCCGCGCCAGGCGCCGTTTCGTGTCGTGCTCGCCCCGGTGGCTGCCGGGCTCGTGCAGGATCAGCGCCAGGAACAGTTCGCCGTGAACCGTGACGCGCGAGATGCTGGCATTGAAGGTCAGGAACTGGCCGTCCGCATGCAAGCCCTTGAGCTCAAGCCTCGTCCGCCGTCCGGAAAACCGCGTAGCGGCGAGGCGGTCGATATGCCGCCGCTGCTCGCTGCCGGTACGCGGCGGAATCAGGACGTCGAGCGGCTTCTCAAGCAGGTGGTCGGCGGGGTAGCCGAACATCCTCTCGACCTTCTGGTTGACGAGGACGATGTGACGCATCGAGTCCACGATGACCACCCCATCCATCGCAGACTGAATGACCGACAATAGCGACGGCCCCACCTTCGCGGCAGGGAAGCGCGACAGGGAGGTGATGAAGTTAGGCAAATTGCCTGTGCTGTATTCCAATTGTGTGGTCATCGCAATTCTCTGTTGCCAATGCCTGTTCCCCGGTCGCATGTGCGCGCCTGAAGCAGTTCAGTTTCAGTCACCGGAAGGAGCGGGCGGCCCGGCATTGGACAGGGTTCCACGGAACCGGAGGACCCTCGCTGACACCGATCAGCCCGAGGGAATGGAAGCCTTGCGTGCTTCAGCCGGCACCCGGATTTCACCGGTTTCCGCCCTCATCTATCAGCCTATAAGACCGTCTTCCGCTCAAATTAACAGAGCAAATTGAAGTTGGATTGAGAAATAACAACCAGTCGATTGCGATAAGGTAAGCGGATCGGCCTTCGGTTCCAGCGGGTATTGTGATCTTTGCGCTCGCTCAATCCGGGCCGTTCTGGCTGCCCTGAAGCACGTGTCGAGCAACATTGCGGACCCATCCTGTTACACTACGCCGTCCCCGGCAGGCAGGGCGGGAAGGTTTCCATCATACTGCTTCGATCACCAATGGATATTCATCTCACCGACATCAGCCACATCATCCAGCTCTCGATCGCTCCGGTATTCCTGCTCACCGGCGTCGGGACCAAGCTTGCCGTCCTGACCAACCGCCTTGCGCGCATCATCGACCGCTCGCGCGTACTCGAGGACAGGCTTTCCAACGGTGCGGGCGGAAGCTTCGCCGACGCGCAGTCGGAGCTGCTGACCCTGTACCGCCGCGCCCATCTCATCAACCGCGCGATAACCCTGAGCACCTGCTGCGGCTTGCTTGTCTGCGTCGTGATTGCGGCCCTGTTCATCGGCGATGCGCTCAAGCTTGCGCTCGCGAAATTCATCGCACTCTGCTTCGTCCTCGGCATGTTCTCGCTCATCGGCAGCTTCGTCTACCTGCTGCGCGAAATCTTCGTGGCGACCCAATCGCTATCGCGGCGTTTCCTGCCGTCCGCCAGCAAGTAGCGCGTCGGCTCAAGGAAGGATGCCGGGACGCGCGAGGCAACGATCGATGGCGTGACGCCAGCGGCGCACCAGCATCGCGAGTTCACGGGGCATGTCGCTCTCCGTGCCAACCTGCACGGCGCGCACGCCGAGGGATGCCAGCAACGGCAGCCGGGCCAATGCCTGCTCCCTCCGGCGATCCGCGGAAAACCACGCGTCATTGCATGCTGCGTCCCCCTCCACAGGATCGTGATCGACATCCATTAGTTCGATTTCAACGCCGGCCGCCGACACGATCTCCACAAGTTGCGCGGTCGAGACCGTCGAGGGAACCAGGATCCGGGCGGCATTCAGCTGCACCGCCATGAGCCGTGCCGTCCTCGCGCAGACGGATGGCGGCGCAAGGGCATGCACGCGCAGTGCCGGATGCCTGACTGCGCTGTAGGCAGCGAGCGCCGCATCCGATAAGACAACGGCGTCCACCCCGCACTGCTCCGCCCATGCAAGCGCTGCGCTCCGTTCTCCCCATGTGGCGCCGGCAGGCATCGCGAGGTCGAGGACAAACTTTCGCGCCCTCCGGTGCGCATACCGGACCGCTTCAGCCAAACGCTCGTTCCTTGTGTTGCGGAGCGTCATGCCGGCCGTCTCATAGGGCACCCTGACACAATCGGCACCCGAATCAATTGCCGCCCGGACCGATGCGGGACTGGTCGCCGGGCAGCCAAGCTGTAAAACGGAGGAGGTGGAAGCGGCCGGCGCGGTGCCTCTCGATGCAGGTTTCATGAGGCACCTCCATCGGGAATGGAAGGCAAAAGCGCTGGCATGCGGCGTGTGCGCGGGGTACGACAGATGTTGCCTGAGAAAGAGAAGGACATGGAACCCCCTTATTTCTTGAGTGCAACCAATTTCAATCTAGCAGTATTTCCTGAAAGAAGCTTGAGTTTTCGCAACCATTGTGCGGTGCAAGGGGGGGCGCACGAGCCCTAAGCTTGTGCCGAAAGGAGGTGAGCGGTGGCGGATTCAATGAGTTTGAGAAGAGCGGGATCGCGTTCCATTGACCCCTGGACATCGTCCACCAGTTGATAAAACCTGGGGTCGTTGATGAGGTTTTCCCCGAAGTGCGAGAGCAGGATTGCCTCAAGCAAGACCCGGAAGGCCTTGCGCCCCCTGTGCGGATCATCAGGATCGATATTCCTGATCCGACGTCCGATGAGAGCCTCCAGGTTCTCGGGGCTATAGGCGGCGGGCTGAGCCGGCCGCGAAGCGGATGCGGCTCGTTTTTGCGGCGGGTTGAGTTCCGGGCGAGCCGCGAGCTGGGCGCGTATGACGGAAACCAGTTGCCCCACGTTGCTGATCGAATGCGCCATTTGTCTATGCTCGCCGGGTTTTAATGGTTGTTATCTTTTCCGGCATACGCGGAAAGGAAGACATGGCGAGTGCTTGCATCTTCCGACATGGCGGCGACGTCTTTGGGTTGAAAGGATTCCGGGGGTAGCTTGTCCAGCTCGTCGATGATTTTTTGCATGTCCTGGCTCAGCACGGGATGTTCGGTATTGCATTCGATCCCCCGTTGCAGGGACATGCGGGCATCAGCCAGATCATCGGCAATCAAATGCATCAAGCCGCGGCTGAAATGAGCGAGCGCATGATCGTTACCCAGTTCCTCGAGCGGTCTTAAAGTTTCCCGCGCCTTGTCGGCCGCACCCGCCGTGAGCCACAGCAGGCCGAGTTGAAAACGAGCGATGGACAGTGCGGGATCCAGCGCGACGGCCATTTCCATTTCCGCTCGCGCATTGTCGTACATCCTGATCTGCGCGTATTCCGCTCCCAGAAGAAAATGGGCTTTCCCGTTCGCATCAGGACGGGATACTGCTTCCTTGAGATACCCGATTGCGGCGCCGGATTCACCGTTGCTACCGGCCTGAAGTGCCAGATGAAGGAGTTCGGCCTGGTCAAGGCGCGAGAGGGGATTGACGGTCATGGCTTGTTCAAGTCCTGAGTGTGGGCGAACTATAGTGTCGCCGTTGATACACCGTCAAGCTGATCCGCCCGTAATGACATCCCTGCACGAATCGCTTGTTGGTCCAGGAAATACTTCTGGCGCAAGTGCCCGGATTCCCCAACCAAGATTAGAGAAATTAACACTTTGACAATGGCAATGCGCCTCGATACACTCGCCGGCGATCTGACATTTGTCAGTGTGTCAATGCGTTCGCTGTGAAGTATCTACGTCGATGGGCGGGATGCGTCCCGGCCGCCGTTCGTTTGGGGGACAAGAGTGAAGCCGGACCTTGCAGTGCAATTGCTTGCGGATGTTCTCTGGAATGCGCTGATCATTTCTGCGCCGCTGCTCGGGGTGACCCTGGTCGTCGGCCTGTGCGTCAGCGTTCTCCAGGTGGTGACCCAGGTGCAGGAAATGTCGCTCACATATATCCCGAAGATTGTCGCGGCGGTCCTGGTGCTGGTCATGTTCGGGCCGTGGATGCTCAAGCGTCTCCTTGCGTTTTCCGCGAGCCTGATCTCCGGCATTCCTTCGCACTTCTAAGCGCGCCGGCCATGTCGATGCTCATCGATTCACGCTGGCTCGCCTGCATATATCTGCTGGCGCTTCGACTCGGCGTACTGCTGGTGATGACCCCGATCTTCTCGACCCTGTCCGGACTCGCCGTGCTGCGCGTGTTGTTCACGCTCTCTGTCAGTCTTGCTATCGCGTGGGGCATGGACGTCCACTTGCCCGATGCGCCGCAGTCCGCAGGATCGCTGTTCGCGGCATCGTTGGCCGAACTGGCGCTTGGCGCAGCGATGGGGTTTGGTGTGTTTGCTGCGTTCGGCGCCTTTTCCGTGGCCGGCAAGATACTCGACGTGCAAAGCGGGTTCGGCATCGGGTCCGTATTCGATCCCGTCACGCGGGCAGGTTCTCCTCTCTTCGCGACCATTTTCAACATGCTGGGCCTGGCCGTTTTCTTCGGAATGGACGGGCACCACGCCTTCCTGCGCGGCGTCGCGTTCTCGTTGCAGCAGGTGCCACCCGGGGCGGGTTGGCAAGCCCTGACGCCGGAAGCGGCTCTCCGCCAGTTCGGTCTCATGTTTTCGCTGGGGATCGCATTGGTCGCGCCCGTCATGTTTTGCCTCTTCCTGATCGAAATCGGATTGGCACTTGTGTCGCGCATTCTGCCGCAGATGAACGTATTCGTGGTCGGCATTCCAGTGAAGATCGTCGCAGGCGTCGCAATGCTTGCGCTGACCGTCGGCCATCTGGGGCCGGTAATGGGCCGAGTGTACGCATCGGCCTTCAATTATTGGGAACAGGTGTTGCGCTAAGTGGCTGACCAGGATTTCGATCGCAGTGAAGAGGCGACCCCGTACAAGCTTGAGCAGGCGCGCAAGCAAGGTTCGGTCGCAAAGAGTCAGGACCTGACGGCCGTGGCCGTGCTTGCCGCGCTGGCACGAACCCTGTTTGCCTGCGGTTGGGACGGCGTGCGCCAGACTGCGCGGCTCCAGCAGTCCATTCTGAAGCACATGCGCGACCTTGACTGGGGTGCCGATGGCGTGTCGGCTTGGCTCGGCCAAGTCCTGGTCGGCATGCTGAATATTCTCGCTCCCCTGTTTCTGGCGCTCTTGATTGTCGCGATCCTGGTCAACCTGTTGCAGACCGGTCCGATCTTGAGCGTCAAGCCCTTGACGCCGGATATGGACCGTCTCAACCCTGCAATGGGATTCAAGCGGATATTCTCGGCGCGCGCCTTGTATGAGGCGGTAAAGAGCGTCTTCAAACTCGTTATCCTGGGCGCGGTCGCCTTCATCGTTATCCGCGACGATATCGCCGGACTGACGCTGCTCTCCGCGATCGACACCGGCGCCTATCCCCGCATCCTGCTCGGCATGACAGGCGGCCTGCTGTCCAAACTCGTGCTTGCACTGCTGGCGGTTGCCATCATCGATTATTCCTATACCCGCTGGGAGTTCGGCAGGCGCATGCGCATGAGCCGCCGGGACGTACGCGACGAAGTCAAACAGAGGGAAGGCGATCCGCGCATCCGCGCACGCGTCCGCGAGCTGCGTATGGAAATGCTGAAGCGGAGCAAGGCAATGCGCAAGCTGCCTTCCGCCGATGTGTTGATCACCAATCCGACGCACCTCGCCGTCGCCTTGCGCTACGAACACGGCGAGGCCCTTGCGCCGCAACTGGTCGCCAAAGGTGCAGGCGAACTCGCGTGCAGAATGCGGCTGGCAGCTGCGCGGTACAACATTCCGGTTGTGCAGAACAGGACGCTCGCCCGGACGCTGTTCCGCGAAGTGGAATACGAAGGCTTCGTTCCCGAAAAACTGTATCCCCAGCTCGCCAGGATCATGGTCTGGGTTTACGCACTCCGGGAAGCAAAGCGCGCAGGCGGGAGCGGGGCATGATGTCGCCGCTGCGCCGTGTATTCCACAACAACACCGACCTGGCGCTGGTGCTGCTTGTCGTGGGCGTGCTCACCATATTGTTTACCCCGATTCCCTCAGCGGCACTGGACTTCCTGATCCTCGCGAACTTCAGCTTCGCCATGCTGATCCTCCTGCTTACGTTCTATATTCCCAGGCCGGTCGAATTTTCGACTTTCCCTTCCATCCTCCTCATCGCAACCCTGTTCCGGCTCTCGCTGAACGTGGCGGCCACGCGGCTGATCCTGTCCGATGCTGACGCCGGACGCGTCATTTCGGCGATCGGCGCCTATGTCGTCGGCGGGAACTACGTGATCGGGCTCATCGTGTTCCTGATCCTCGTCGTCGTGCAGTACGTGGTCGTCACCAACGGCGCGCAGCGGGTGTCGGAGGTGGCGGCCCGCTTCACGCTCGACAGCATGCCCGGCCAGCAGATGAGCATCGACGCCGACCTGAACATGGGATTCATCGACCAGGAAGAGGCCCAACGCCGCCGCAAGAACCTTGAAAAGGAGTCCGGCTTCTATGGCGCGATGGATGGGGCGAGCAAATTTGTCAAAGGCGATGCGATCGCCGGGATTGTGATCCTGCTCATCAATATCGTCGGCGGCCTGGTGATCGGCGTGATGCAAATGGGGATGCGCTGGGACCAGGCGCTGCAGACCTTCACGCTGCTGACCGTCGGCGACGGCATCGTCACCCAGGTGCCCGCACTCGTGATCGCAGTCGGTACCGGCATCATCGTTACGCGTTCTGCCTCCGACGGCAATCTCAGCCAAGAAGCTTTGCTGCAGATCACCTCATTCCCGAAAGCCATTCTTGTCGTTTCCGCCGCGCTCCTGGCGCTTGCCTTTCTTCCCGGGATTCCCGCCGCGCCGGTGCTGGTCATCATGGCCCTGTTCGTCACCGCCGCTTGGCTCGTTCGACGAGGTAGATCGAATGGAAGCGAACAGGAGGTGGAGTCTGGAGAGGCGACGAACGCCGGGAATGACAAGAGCACGTACGACCTGTTGCAGGTGGAGCCCATTGAAGTCCTGGTGGGCGCCAACCTGACACCCTTGGTTAGCGGGGAGCAGACCGTATTCATGGACCGCATTTCAGCCACGCGCAAGCAGTATGCGCTCGATGCCGGCATGGTGTTGCCATCCGTACGTTTCCGCGATTCTGCGCAGCTCGGCGCCAATGCGTATGAAATCAAAGTCTTCGGCGTCACTGCCGGCCGCGGAGAAGTGATGACGGACCGTACGCTGGCCATTCACGCCGGCAGTGAAAAGCGCGCCATCAATGGGATCGAAACGCGCGAACCAAGCTACGGCCTGCCCGCGGTCTGGATCGAGGATTCCGAGAAGGAGGTCGCGCGCGCAGCCCAGTACACGCTTGTGGACTCGGCCACCGTGTTCATCACGCACCTGAGCGAAGTGTTGAAACAACAGTCAGCGATGCTCCTGACGCGCGCCGAAACCGACCGGCTGCTTCAGCGCGTTCGGCAACAACAGCCTGGGCTGGTCGAGGAACTTGTTCCGACGGTCCTCTCCGTCGGAGACCTGCAGAAGGTCCTGCAGAACCTGCTGAAGGAAAAGGTCTCCATCCGCAACCTGGAAGCAATACTCGAAACCCTGGCCGACGGCGGACGCGGGAACAAGGATCTGGGTTACCTGACTGAACTGGTGAGACAGAAGCTCGGAGCATCGATTTGTCAGTCGCTACTCGGGGACATGCCTGCCCTGCATGTGCTGACCCTGGATCCCGCTGTCGAGCAAAGTCTGATGCAAAGCCTGCGCTCGGTTGAGGCGGCGGGCGCACTGGTGGTCGAACCCAAGCTCGCGGAGCAACTGCTTGGACGGATGGCAGCGCACGCCGAGCGCATGATGAAGAACAACATGCTGCCGGTGCTGCTGTGCTCGCCCGATCTGAGAAGGCACCTGCGCGTGTTGTCGGAGCGCGTGATCCCGCACATGCGGATTCTGTCCATGACCGAGATCCCGAATTCGGTCAGCCTGAAATCGTTCGGAACGATCAGCTTGCAGTGACCAGGGAGCGAATTGTGCGCCGTGAAAGGAAAAAAATTGGATGCACTGACAGTGACTGCGGTCGGCATGCAGGAAGGCCTGATGCGCCTGAATGGCATCAGCCAGAACCTGGCCAATGTGACGACAGCGGGCTATAAGCGGGTGGTTTCTTTCAGCGAGCATATGGAAGGCACATCGGCAGTGAATCGGGCAATGCAAACGGTCGTCGACACGAGTGCAGCCCCGCTGCGCCACACGGGAAATGCGATGGATGTGGCAATCGAAGGCGATGCTTACTTTGAAGTAATGACGGAAGGCGGTCCGGCCTATACCCGCCATGGCGCGCTGCACGTGGACGCACGGGGCCGCCTCGTGAACGTCCAGGGATATCCGGTGGCGGGCACCGGTGGAGAGCTGTCCGTATCCGCAAATGGCGTGCTTATCGAACGCAACGGCGACGTGAAGCAAGGGGACCGTGCAGTTGGACAGCTCAAGCTGGTGCGCTTTGCACATCCGGAACGGATGGCAGTGCTGGGGAACGGCCTTTTCGGCCAGGGCGAGGCAGGCACGGCCGATGCAAATGGCGGAGCTTCACCGTCGTGGTGTTCAAGGACGAGGTCACCCGGGAGGATGTCGCCGGCAAGCAGACGATCGAGGAGTTTCTCGACAGCGTTCCGAGGGAGCAGCGGCAGGGCATTCTCGGCAAGAACAAGAACGAGGCATTCGAGGCAGGCGACCTTACCAGAGGCATGATCAAGAGCAGATGGAAGGATGTCCGTGCGCGCCTTGAGCGCCTCCGAAACAGGGGCACCGAAAACCCTTCCGGCAAGTAACAATCCCCCCCCTCCCAATGTATTGACGGCAGGAACAAACTGCCCCCTGAGTCATAAAGCTTATTCGTGATGCCGGGTTCACCTGGGTTGCCTCCTCCCTTCTGTCCGGGATGGCATCACGACTTTTATTCAGGGCGAAAAATGCAAAGCAAAGCACGTCACATCTGCCTCGATGCTGGTCAATCCCGAGCTGTGCGCTTCCTCTCGGGCCTTCATGTGAATCTGGAGGATGGAAAGAAATCGAGCTGGGTCACCCTTACCCGCACCGGCAAGTTCACGGATCCGCGTTACGGCGACTTCGAGATCACCCGGTCGATGTTGTTGGCCATGGTCGACAACTTCAACAAAGGTGTGTTTGGCCAGGACGTCTTTATCGATGTTGCGCACCGCCCGAATGACGGCGCCGCCGCGAAGGTGCTGAAGTTGTCGGTCGAAGGTGACCGGCTGCGTGCCCTGTGCGAATGGACGCCGTTTGGCTTAGACGCCATCAAGAACAAGGGGTATCGGTACCTCTCGCTCGAGTACCACGAACACTGGACGGACAACGAGACCCGGGTCAACCACGGTCCCGTCCCCTCCGCGTTCTCCCGGATGATCAACATCCTGGAGCGAACCGCCGATATCGGCGCCCGGCACGCCGCGAACTTTGTCGGCCTGGCATGGCGGGATGGCCAGCTGATCGTCAACGAGGGGCCGGACTGCTACTTCACCGAGCCGGAGAAGCAGTGCCCGTACCACAACCTGACTTTTCCGACCGGTACCGTCAGGGAGGCGCGCCAGGTGCTTAACGCGTTCCAGAGCACGTTCAAGAAGAACGCCGCTACCTTCCCCCTGGTCTGGGCGCTCGGAGGGCACCTGAAGGTCCTTCTGGGCTTCTGGCCGCACATGATGATCCAGGCGAGCAAGGGCTCCGGTAAGTCGACCCTGATCAAGCGCCTCGAGCGCGCGATCGCCTTCACGATGTTCTCTGGCCAGTCCCTCAGCACCGAGTTCCGCCTGCTGACGTCAATCAGTGCGACGTCGCACCCGGTCGGGTGGGAAGAGCTGTCGGCCCGCCGGCAGGACGTGATCGACAAGGCCGTCGGTATGCTGCAGGAGAACTACCAGTACACGGTGACCCGCCGCGGCACGGAAATGACGGAATACCTGCTGGCGGCGCCGGTGCTGCTCGCCGGCGAGGACGTGCCCGTGCGATCGCTCCTGGGCAAGATCATCCGGACGGACCTGTCGGGCAAGAAGGGGCCGCTGATGCCGGACGAGCTGCCGCGGTTCCCGGTGCGTGCGTGGCTGGAGTTCCTGTCTCGCCTTTCCCGCACCGAGGTCCTGCAGCGGTACCGGGATGTCCGCCAGATGTGCCTGAGCGCCTCCAGGGCGAGCGGGCAGGACGACGGCGCGCTGCGCATGTCGGCGAACTATGCGGCCGTCTTCCTGGCCTGGCAGTACCTGTGCGAGTTCGTCGGCTACGAGCACGACCATGGGGACTTCGACGCGGATCTGTTTGAGGAAATGAACCGCCACATCGGCGAGACTAGCGCCGATCGGGAGCCGTGGGTCTGGATCATGGAGACGGCCCTGTCCGAGATCGCGGCCGGACGCTTCACGTTCCCGTATGCCTGGAAGGATCCGAAGGACGAGGAGCACGCTGCGCTGCTGATCCGGACAAGCCACATCATGGACCACATCTCGACGACGCCGGCGCTGCGCGAGAAGTGGAACGGCCTGCCGGTCAAGAGCGATCGCGTGTTCAAGAAGCAGATGATGGACGCCGGCGTGATCGAGGACCAGCCGGTGGAGAAAACGATCGGGAACAAGCGGGTATCGAACCTGCAGGTCATCCCGCTGAAGAAGCTGGCCACGTTTGGCCTGTATGCGACCCCGTCGGAAGACAGGGGTTATCACGAGTGACAAGGGGAGGGTTAGATGGAGTACTTGATTCTTAGCAAAAGCAGGACAGCAGGCATTGCAATGTGGTGGAGGCCAGAAGGGAAGGGCTACACCAACGACGTCGACAAGGCTGGACGTTTCTCAGCTGCTGAGTCGGCCCTGATCGTTCGCAGCTCGCCGGAGAAGGACATGCGAGTGCCCATATCTGCGATCGGGCGGACGGTCGCAACTCGTCGAATCGTGGACGTAGGGGACGCTGACAACCACTCCGAACTGATGGCTTTCAACGGGGCATGAAGGGAGGCAGGCAATGAAGGTGAAGGTCTTTGTCGAGCAGGAAGTGGAGGCGGAAATTTCGATCGGCGAAATGATGGCGGAGCTGGGAACGATATCGAAGCCTGAGGCAGCCAGGGAGCTGATCGACGTGATCACCCGGCTCTACGCGGTTCTCAAGCATGCGCCTGACAGCATCATTCAGGAACTGAGCTCCAAACAGCGGGAGGTAATCGTTACTGGGCTGCGCGAGCTGGCCGATCGCGTCAGCGTCACTGCCTGTCAGCCGGAAGCCGGGGAAAACGACCAATTTGACATAACAAAGGGAGGCGTCCGAGCATGAAGGCCCTGCCCATTCAACAGCCTTGGGCGTGGCTCATCGTCAATGCCGCCTCCTACCCGGATCCGAAGCTGATCGAGAACCGCCGCTGGATGACGTCCTTCCGCGGCACGTTCCTCGTCCATGCCGGCAAGAAGTTCGACAAGGAAGGGTATAGGCACATCCTGGAGGTGCGTCCGGATCTGGCCCGTGTCATGCCCCAGCCTGGTCATTTCGAGCTGGGGGGCTTCGTGGGCGTCGCCAAGGTGGTCGATTGCCTTCCATGGACCGCCGCGGCCGCCCAGCGCTCGGCGTGGTTTGTCGGCGACTACGGCTTCGTCCTCGAGGAACATCCCCGCCCGCTGCCGTTCGTCCCTTTCACCAGCGCCCTTGGCTTCTTCGAGGTCGACGAGATCGGGATGCTGCTCCACCCAGACTACGCACCCCTGGTGCAATCCCCGGCCCCATAGGCCTTCTTACAGCTCCCAGAGCGTCCGGAGGACGCGTTCCTTACCTTGCGGCCGAGAGGCCGCCTGGTATCGATTTGTCCGCCGGCATGCACCTTCCCGCGTCGACCTCCCCGTACCCCTCGCGAATGAATGGGGCCCGGGGAAACCCCGAGCGAGGAAGGCCAGGGGGCCGGACATAGGTTTTTTCTATTAGGGGAAGGGTAGGGAGGTGCAAAAAACGTCTGGATTGGGGTGGATAAGTTCGTAAGTCATTGATTCTGGAGGAGATGCCGTCCACAGGTTGAGTGCGTTTTTCCATAGGTCGACACCAATTTTCCACATAATTGATTTTCGGAATTATTCAGGTTTACTCTCTTTATATCTCTCTCTAACTAATTGAATAGAAAGAAGAATATAGAAAGGGAGGGCGGGGGGGATTGAGCGGTTATTCATCCACAGATCAGGCGCGGAAATCCACAGGTCGCGCCGCTGCTTAAAAAATAGTTCCACAGGTTCTTCCACGAAAAACGGCTAACTTGTGGAAACCTGTGGATGAGGAAATTCAATAAATTCAGGGAGTTACAGTGAATATCACCCCCATCCACACGTCCACAGGTTGCGCTGCCTGTGGCAACCCTGCGAGGTCCTGAAATGACCGAGCTGATCACCAAATTCATGGAGTGGAAGCAGTTCAACAAGGGCGTGAGCAAGAGGACGGTCGAGGCTTACACCGCCGCCCTAGAGCGTTTCGCCCAGTTCCTCGACGGTCGTGATCTGCGGACCGCGACGTCCGACGAGATCGAAATGTTCGGCGGGATCTGGCTGCATAAGCAGGGCGTCGGCGCGATCGCGCGCCGGCCATACGTCGCTGCGCTGCGCGAGTTTTACAAGTGGCTCGCCGCCGGCGGCGCCATCAAGCAGAACCCGGCCGCAGGCCTCAGCTATCCGAAGGCCGGCCGCAAGCTGCCGTCGATGATGACCCTGGCCAATGCCGAGAAGCTGATGTGGGCGCCCGATTTCTCCACGTTCTCCGGCGTGCGTGACGCCGCGATCCTGTCCCTCCTGGTTGGCTGCGGCCTGCGCCGCGAGGGCGTGTCCAGCCTCAACGAATCGAACCTGGTGCAGACCGAGTTCAAGGGCGATCGGCGCTACATCCTGCGGGTGATTGAGAAGGGGGAGAAGGAGCGGACTATGCCGGTCCCGCGCGAGGTCGACATGGTGCTCCGCCTGTACCTGGAGCACGACGAGCTGCAGGCGATCGACCGCACGCTCGAGAACGGGGACAAGGTCCTCTTCGTCTCGCTCAACAACATGACGGTGCCCCCGCACGAGTACTTCGGCGAGAACCGCCGCCTGGCGCCGAAGGCGATCTGGGAGATCGTGAAGAAGCACGGCAAGGCCGCCGGCATTCCCGATGACCAGCTGCATCCGCACGCACTGCGCCATCTGTTCGGTACCGAGCTCCTCGAGGACGACGTCGACATCCGGATCCGCCAGGAGCTGATGGGGCACGCCGATCCGCGGTCGACCGAGATCTACACGCACCTGGCCATGCGCAAGAAGATGGCCGAGGCCGACAGGGCGAACCCCTTGGCCAAGATCCGGACGCCTGTGGGCGATCTCATTTCCAAGCTGCGCCGTCCTTCCTGATGCGCCGCTGATTTTTTCTACGCTGGAGCCATAGAACCGTGCCTGCACATCGAGACGCCGTACACAACTCATATTCCCGCCGCCGCCCTAAGTCCGGAGAGATAGAGCTGATGCGATGTGGCGAGGTGTTCTCGCACCCTTCCCAACTGCACCCCAAAACGAGCTAAAACAAGATGAAGAACAATGCCTCCCTGCTCCCTGCTGAGTTTCGTGCTCTACCAGAAAGCGAAACTGAGACGTCATCTCCACGGGCTAGTGCATCCTCCTGCAGTGATGAAAAGCGAAGCTCAGACAGGGGAATTGCACAGTTGGAGCTGCAGCTAACAGTGGATGAACCTGACCAGGACAGCACTATCAAGGAGGTGGGGGTTCGGCGTAGCGCCTCCGCCTCCCCCGGTAGGGGGGGCGGGTACCAAAAAAATCGCGAAATTTTTGAAATTCGGCCGGGGGTAAAAAAATCGGCCGACCCGCGCTTCGACGAACTGGTGGCCATGGGGCTGGCCGAATACTGGCTGCAGGTCGCTGAGTACCTCGGCGTCGACCAGTTCCTGGGCATGTGGCGGATTCTGGATGCGAACCGGGACCAGATCCCGGAGCGCGGCGGAAACAGCGGCTCGATGGCGCCGACCCTGCGGCCGTATTCCGGCTACCTCCGCTTCCAGAAAAATCGCTTCGTCGAGAACCTGGCCGCCCAGGGCGTGCCGCCGAAGGAGATCCAGCGCCGCGTGAAGCAGCAGCTGTGTGAAACAATCTCGATTGTTCACATTCACCGCCTCAGCAAGAAGAATAAAATTTCGCGATGACCCGACCAGTGATTCAGAAGACAGCGATCATCTACCTGCGGGTCAGCTCGGTCCAGCAGGCCCGCAAGGAACTGCCGGTCGAGAGCCAGCTGCAGTTCGCTCATGCGAAGGCCAAGGAACTGGGTGCCGTCGTCGTGAAGGTGTTCACCGACAACGGTGTTTCCGGCCGTACGGACCAGCGACCGGAGTTCCAGGATGCGATCCGCTACTGCGAGCTGTACAAGCCGGACTATTTCATCGCCTGGGACACTGCGCGCTTTGCGCGCAACCGGATCGATGCGGCGCAGTACAAGCGCGATCTGCGGGAGATTGGGACCGACGTGGTCTATGTCTCGATGTCGATCGACTCGAAGACGGACGAAGGCTGGTTCCTGGAAGCCCTCCTCGAGGTGATGGACGAGAGCACCAGCCGCCGAATAAGCAAGGACACCAGGCGCAGCATGATGAAGAATGCGACCGAGGGCTACTTCAACGGCGGGAGAGTGCCTTTCGGATACAGGACCATTGCGGAAGGTCAACGCAAGCGGCTCGCGGTGAACGAAGATGAGGCCCCGACCGTCCGGCGCATCTTCGAGCTGTGCGACCGCGGCGTCGGTGCCCACACGATCGCCGTGACGCTGAACAATGCCGGCCAGCTGCAGCGCGGCTGGAAGTGGGTGAAGAACAAGGTCCTCTACGTGCTGAAAAATCCCGTGTATGCGGGATACACCGTGTTCAACCGGCGCCGCCACGGTGCGGGCTCCCAGGAGCCGGAGGAGAACTGGATCCGCACGAAGAGTCACGAGGCGATAATCGATGAGGAAACATTCATGCGGGTGCAATCACTGATCACCGACAGGGCACCGATGCAGGGAGGTGGAGCTCGCAGCACGCACCTTTTCACCGGGTTGCTGAAGTGCGGGCACTGCGGGGCGCCGATGCACATCGAGAGCGCCACGGGACGCAGCTCGACGTACTTCTACTACCGCTGCAGCAATGCAAAGCAGCAGCTCGGCTGCTCCGGGCCCGGGCGTCGGATCAGCGCGCCGGCGCTTGACGAGTTCCTTGTGGAATCCATCCTGGACAAGATCCTGACCCGTGATCGCGTGACGGAAATCATTCGCGAGATCGAGCGAGCGACGGGCGACTGGTGGAAAGAGCGCGAGCGGCGCCGCGCGGCGATCGTCGCCGAGATCCGCACGGCTGAACAGCGCCAGAAGAATCTATTCGACATCCTCGAGCTGCATGGCAAGGACGCACCGAACCTTGCCGACCTGACAGGCCGCCTGCGCGAGCTGAAGTCGCAAATTGCCACGCTGGAAGAGCGCCTGGTCGAGCTCGAGCAGGAGGCCGATCCGGATCTCGATATCAGCGACGACGATATCCAGGAGGCAACCGATGCGCTGCGCGCAGTCGTGACCGGGTGCGAGGATCCGGCAACGGTCCGGGCCTTCTTTGCGACGTTTGTGGAGCGGGTGGTGGTGGAGAGCGACAGGGCCGTCATCGAATACGACCCCACAAAGATAATGAACCACGGAACTTGCGTTACCGTGGTTCATAGTAAGAATACTTGGCTCCCCGACCTGGACTCGAACCAGGGACCTGCGGATTAACAGTCCGTCGCTCTACCGACTGAGCTATCAGGGAACAGCTGAGCCGCTATTATAGGCGCATCTTTTTATTCGTGTCAAATTTTCCGAGCAGAAATTGGGTGAATTGCATTCACATCAATTCACCCGTTGCACGGATTCTTACAGCACCTTGCCGATCGCATCGACAACAGCGTCGATGTTGCGCGAGTTCAGCGCGGCGACGCAGATGCGGCCGGTGTCTACGGCGTAGACGGAGAACTCGCTGCGCAGGCGCTCTACCTGGGGCTTGGTCAGACCAGAGTAGGAGAACATGCCGCGCTGCTTGATGACGAAGTCGAAATCCTGGCCCGGGGCCTTGGCTTTCAGTTTCTCCACCAGTGCCTGGCGCATTTCACGGATGCGCACGCGCATGCCGGCCAGTTCTTCTTCCCATTGCTTGCGCAGTTCGGGCGTGGAGAGGACGGTGGCGACAACCTGGCTGCCGTGGATCGGAGGGTTGGAGTAGTTGGTGCGGACGACGCGCTTCAGTTGCGACAGCACGCGGCCTGCTTCTTCCGCGCTGGCGGCGACGATGCTGAGGGCGCCGACGCGCTCGCCGTAGAGCGAGAACGACTTGGAGAAGGAGTTGGAGACGAACAGCGGGCCGCCTGCATCAGCGAAGCGGCGCACGACCTTGCCGTCTTCCGCGATGCCGTCGCCGAAGCCCTGGTAGGCCATGTCGAGGAAGGGGATCAGGCCGCGCTCGGTGACGACCTTGATGACGTCGGTCCATTGCGATTCCGTCAGGTCCGCGCCGGTCGGGTTGTGGCAGCAGGCGTGCAGGACGACGACGGCGCCGGCCGGCATTTCCTTCAGTGCGGCGAGCATGCCGTTGAAGTTGACGCCGCGGGTGGCTGCGTCGTAGTACGGGTAGTTGTTGACGGTGAAACCGGCGGATTCGAACAGGGCGCGATGGTTTTCCCAGCTCGGGTCGCTGATCCAGACTTGGGAGTTCGGCGAGAAGCGCTTGAGGAAGTCTGCGCCGAGCTTGAGGGCGCCGGTGCCGCCGAGGGCTTGCACGGTGATGGCGCGCTTCTCTTGAACAACGGCGCTGTCGGCGCCAAATACCAGTTCCTGCACCGCCTTGTCGTAGGCTGCGAGGCCTTCGATCGGCAGGTAGGTGCGGGGACTTGCCTTTTCCATCAGTTGCGTCTCGGCCTTGCGCACGCATTCGAGCAGCGGCACCTTGCCGTTGTCATCGTAATAAACGCCGACGCCGAGGTTGACCTTGTTGGGGTTCTTGTCGGCGTTGAAGGCTTCGGTGATACCGAGGATGGGGTCGCGCGGCGCCATTTCGATGGCGGACAGCAGGGTGGCGGGATGGGATTGGCTCATCGTGATAACATGAAAAGTTGACTGTAAAAGCGGGCTTTTGCAGGCCGGTTGTAGTCAGTTCCGAGCAAGAAGATTGGAACCGAGGTGCAACTTATTATTCTACCAAAGGTCGAATGCAGATGGCAGATTTATCCCAGGTATCAAGCACCATCGACGAATCCAAGATCGTCACTTTTCCGGACTCGCCGTACCGGTTGTACCAGCCGTTTCCGCCTGCAGGCGACCAGCCGGATGCGATCGGCAAATTGGTCGAGGGCATCGAGGACGGTCTGTCCTTTCAGACCCTGCTGGGGGTGACCGGTTCCGGCAAGACTTACACGATGGCCAACGTCATCGCGCGCCTCGGTCGTCCGGCCATCGTGTTCGCGCCGAACAAGACGCTGGCCGCGCAGTTGTACAGCGAGTTCCGTGAGTTTTTCCCACACAACGCCGTCGAGTACTTCGTCAGCTACTACGACTACTACCAGCCGGAAGCCTACGTTCCGCAGCGTGACCTGTTCATCGAGAAGGATTCGTCCATCAACGAGCACATCGAGCAGATGCGCCTGTCGTGCACGAAGTCGCTGATGGAGCGGCGCGATGTGGTCATTGTTGCCACGGTTTCGGCGATCTACGGTATCGGTAATCCGAACGAATACCACCAGATGATCCTGACGTTGCGCGCCAAGGACAAGGTGAGCCAGCGGGATGTGATCGCGCGGTTGATCCAGATGCAGTACACGCGCAATGAAGTGGACTTCGGGCGCGGTACCTTCCGTGTGCGCGGCGACACGATCGACGTGTTCCCGGCGGAACACGCGGAACTGGCGCTGCGCATCGAGACTTTCGATGACGAGATCGAAAGCCTGCAGCTGTTCGATCCGCTGACCGGGCGCGTGCGCCAGAAGATTCCGCGCTTTACGATCTATCCGGGTTCGCATTACGTGACGCCGCGTTCGACCGTGCTGCGCGCGATCGAGAGCATCAAGGCAGAATTGCGCGAGCGCCTGGAGTTCTTCCGCAAGGAGAACAAGCTGATCGAGGAACAGCGGTTGGAGCAGCGGACGCGCTTCGACCTGGAGATGATGCAGGAGCTGGGTTTCACCAAGGGCATCGAGAACTATTCGCGCCATCTGTCGGGCGCCAAGCCCGGCGAGCCGCCGCCGACGCTGGTGGATTACCTGCCGCAGGATGCGGTCATGTTCCTCGACGAGTCGCACGTGCTGCTGGGGCAGCTCAACGGCATGTACAACGGCGACCGCGCACGCAAGGTCAACCTCGTGGATTACGGTTTCCGCTTGCCGTCCGCGCTGGACAACCGGCCGCTGAAGTTCGAGGAATTCGAAGCCAAGATGCGCCAGACGGTGTTCGTCTCGGCGACGCCTGCGGAATATGAGGGCAAGCACGCCGGGCAGGTCGTGGAGCAGGTCGTGCGCCCGACCGGACTGGTGGATCCGGTGATCAAGGTGAAGCCGGCAAGCACGCAGGTCGACGACCTGATGTCCGAAATCACCGAGCGGGTGAAGAAGAACGAGCGCGTGCTGGTGACCACGCTCACCAAGCGCATGGCCGAGCAGTTGACGGAGTTCCTCGGCGATAACGGGGTGAAGGTACGTTACCTGCACAGCGATATCGATACGGTGGAGCGGGTGGAAATCATCCGCGACCTGCGCCTGGGTACCTTCGATGTGCTGGTCGGCATCAACCTGCTGCGTGAGGGCCTGGATATTCCGGAAGTGTCGCTGGTGGCGATCCTGGATGCGGACAAGGAAGGCTTTCTGCGTTCCGAACGCAGTCTCATCCAGACCATCGGCCGCGCGGCGCGTAACCTGAACGGGACCGCGATTCTCTATGCGGATCGTGTCACCGATTCCATGAAGCGCGCGATCGACGAGACCGAGCGCCGACGCGCCAAGCAGGTGGCCTTCAACAAGGCGAACAACATTACCCCGGCCGGCGTGAAGAAGGAGATTCGCGACCTGATCGACGGCGTCTACAGCCCGCAGGAGGCGAAGGCCGAACTGCTGGTCGCGCAGGAGCAGGCGAAGTACGAGTCCATGAGCGAAAAGCAGGTGAGCAAGGAAATCAAGCGTCTCGAAAAGCTCATGGTCGAACATGCGAAGAACCTGGAGTTCGAAAAGGCGGCACAGGTGCGGGATCAACTGCATACGCTGAAGCAGCAGTTGTTCGGTGCGCCGGGGCTGGATAACGTGGTGTCGATATCGGGCAAGTAGGACGGAAATCGCAGCACTTCTCCGTCGTTCCCGCGAACGCGGGAACCCAGTGTCTTTCTCCGGTAACGGCGCTGGATTCCCGCATTCGCGGGAATGACTGACGGGAGCGGTCGGGCTAACGGTACAATCCGTTCTTTTCCGCTCCTGAACGAACATGTCCGCCGCCCTTCCGCAAGCCATTCTCGATGCGCTCAATCTCGCCGATCCCTCCTGGCGCCCCATCCTGATGCGCGGGCTGGACGCGGTGCACACCGCCGATCCCGCCTATCTTCCCGCCCTCGCGGCAGATACCTACCTGCCGACCGAGGGCCGGATCTTTGCCGCCTTCATGCAACCTTTGCAGAATGTCCGCTACGTATTGGTGGGGGAGGGGCCGTACCCGCGCGAACAAAGCGCGACCGGGGTGTGCTTCATGGATGGCGCGGTGGAATCGCTCTGGTCCGAAAAAGGCTTGTCGAAGCAGGTCAACAAGGCCACCTCGCTGCGGAATTTCATGAAAATGCTGCTGGTTGCAGCCGGTATCGTGAGTGAAGGCGAAACATCGGGCGATGCGCTGGCGCATGTCTCCTTGCGGGCGCGCGCGATCGGTTCGCCCTTCATTCAGACCCTGACCGAGCTGCAGGCCAACCTCACGGCGCACGGCTTTCTGCTGTTGAATGCCTCCCTGGTTTTTCGTCCGCATGTGGCGCCGGCCAAGGATGCGAAGGCCTGGCTGCCGTTCCTGGAAACCGTGCTGCAGGCGCTTGCTTCCGCCGCCATGGAAAGGGGCGTCGAGGCGCCCAGGCTCGTGCTGTGGGGGAAAATCGCGGAGCAGTTGAAGGCGCTCGACATTGCCGGGACTTTCCCGCGGGCGGTGTCCGAGCATCCTTACAACCTGACGTTCATCGTGAACCCGACCATGCAGTCGCTGTTCCGGCCAATGGAGCTCTTGCTCAAACGTCCGGCGCAGTGACATAAAGGCAATAATTCATTGCAGATAGAAACATTGACGAATATCTAAGTCCCCCCGTGGCCTTCGTGCGATAAGTGGCGCAAGGCCCTCCGGAACATCGTTGTAAGTCATTGTTTTATAAGTAGTGCAATGCTGTAGGGGTGCCTGTTCAAGTCGTCGAACAGTGAGATAAACCCATGATTCCTAAAGAAAAAACCTCGATCCTCTTTGTCTGCATGGGGAACATCTGCCGCTCACCCACCGCTGAGGGCGTGATGCGCAGGTATGTCGAGGAGTTGGGTTTGTCGGACAGCATTTTTGTCGATTCCGCCGGCACGCATGATTACCACGTCGGCGAAGCCCCCGACCCCCGCGCTCAGGCGGCGGCACGGCGGCGCGGCTACGATATTTCCGGCCTGCGCGCACGCCAGGTCACAGTGGAGGATTTCGACCGCTTCAACTTTGTCCTCGCCATGGATTACAACAATCTTGCCGCCTTGCAGGCCTGGTGCCCGCCGGCATGCGAGCAAAAGATGGGCTTGCTGATGCCCTATGCGCAGTCGCGGCGTGCCACCATCGTGCACGATCCGTACTACCGCAACGCGAAGGATTTCGATTACGTCCTCGATGCGATCGAGGATGCCTGCAAGGGGCTGCTCAGTGCGGTAACGGGCGATGAGGGCCTGGTAGCCGAGCTCGGGCGCAGGTCCCATACCAAACTCAATGCACATTCAAACGCATGGGCCTTCCCGGCCCGTGTCGTCAATTTTCGGTTGTAAAAACTACCACACTGCACAGAGCAAAAATACGCGGTCGTTTGCCGCTTTGACGCCGGCAGGCGCGAGGATAGCCGAATGCAACATTGGTACGGAGCTTGCATATAGTCCGCATGAGTGCATCAGCGAGTCGGGCATTGTCATGGACGCGATAAGGTCGGCTTTTGCAGCGGTTGGATGGCTAATTGCAGGTACAACGTTCGCCCAGGTTTCCGGGCTGGACGGGGCATACGGCGACGCTTTCGGCGAGGCGCCCGTAGCGTCGAATCATCTGTCCCGGGAAGCCCCGCGCGTCCTGCTTGCCGAAATGGGCGGGCAGGAAGAGCAGCCGCGGCGCGGCGCGGTGCCGCGCACGGTTCTCGATTATTCTCAGGCCAGCTACTTCTCCGCCTATCGTGAAACGCCGATCGGCGGCATGGTCGCCGCGGCGGGCGTGCAGGCCGTCCCGGTGATGGCGTCCGCTGCTTTTATCGAGCGGCAAACGGGAATCGACACCCGCGCGATGCTTTCCGCCGAGCGATGGCTGGGTTCAGACCACGGCATTGCACGCACCTTCGTCGTCGGCCATGCATGGCGCGACCTGACGCTCGAGGGCGCGGCATTCACCAGCCGCGATGCCAGCCGGATGCCCGGCGAGCGGGAGATCAGGAAACTCGATTCGCGTTCTGCCCGCTTGTCGTTCTCGCCGGCGACGAACTGGGTCATGCGTCTGAGCCGCGGAAGCGTCACCGGCCTCGACAGTCTTGTCGCCGGAGAGGCGGTAAGGCGCACCGCTATTTCCGCAACCTATCAGCGCTCCTATGCCGACGGCGACTGGCAGACGACGTTCGCCTGGGGGCGCAACTCCCGGAAATTCCGTGAATCCACCGTCGGCTACCTGGTGGAATCCGCGTTCCGGTTCAACGGCGTGCATTCCCTGTTCGGACGCGTCGAGCAGGTGGGCAGCGACGAACTCGCTCGCGAGAATGAATCCATGCAGCGGCAGTTGTTCATGATGAACAAGCTCACCGTCGGCTATTCGCAGGACCTGCAGCTGACCCCGGCGCTGCGCATGGATGCCGGCGTCTACGTAACCCGCCACTTCGTCCCCTCCAGCATGGCCTTGTCGTACGGCTCCGGGCCAGTCGCCTACATGATGTTCATGCGCCTGAAGATGCAATAACCCGCCTCCGATGCCGCGGTGCGAAATGTGAAATAATGCCGTTGCATCGCAGCAAATCTTTCCGCCCGCCGTGCCGAGCGCGGCCGGACCCAATACCTGACAAAAACACTCAACTTTGATATACTTGACCAAAATCTTCGGGAATCGGGGATATTCAAGTGAACCTGGACAAGTTTCCTATCGGAGTTGAAGTCTATGCGTCTGACCACCAAGGGCCGTTTTGCAGTGACTGCGATGATTGACCTCGCAATGCGCCAGGACAAGGGGCCCGTTACATTGTCCGCGATCAGCCAGCGACAGGAGATTTCCCTGTCCTACCTCGAACAGTTGTTCGGCAAGCTGCGCCGCCATGAGATTGTGGAATCGGTGCGCGGCCCGGGCGGTGGTTACACGCTTGCACGCCGCGCGGAAGACGTGACGGTCGCCGACATCATCATCGCCGTCGACGAGCCGCTCGATGCGACGCAATGCGGCGGCAAGGAAAACTGCCACGGCAGCGGCCACGAGCACGGTTCGCGGTGCATGACGCATGACCTGTGGGCGACCTTGAACGCCAAGATGGTCGAATACCTGGATTCCGTGTCGCTGAAGGACCTCGTGGACCAGCAGCGGCAAAAGAACGCCGAACACAATGTGGTGGTGGTACCCCGTCCCCACGTAGCAGCTTGATTGGAGTAAGTGACCGTATGAACGCCCCTCTGGAAAAAAGCCTGGTAGACACGATCAAGGCGCCCCATTTCCCGATCTACATGGATTACTCGGCGACCACGCCCATCGACCCGCGCGTCGCCGACAAGATGATTCCCTACCTGCGCGAGCAGTTCGGCAACCCGGCCTCGCGCAGCCACATGTATGGCTGGGAAGCGGAAAAGGCCGTCGAGGAAGCCCGCGCGCATGTCGCCGCGCTGGTCAATGCCGATCCGCGCGAAATCATCTGGACGTCCGGCGCGACCGAAGGCAACAACCTTGCACTGAAAGGCGCCGCCAACTTTTACAAGACCAAGGGCAAGCACATCATCACGGTCAAGACCGAGCACAAGGCTGTGCTGGATACCGTGCGTGAACTGGAGCGCCAGGGTTTCGAGGCTACCTACCTGCAGCCGCAGGACAACGGCCTGGTCACGCTGCAGCAGATCGAGGAAGCGATCCGTCCGGACACCATCCTCGTGTCCGTGATGCTGGTCAACAATGAAATCGGCGTGATCCAGCCGGTGCCGGAAATCGGCGAGCTGTGCCGTTCCAAGGGCATCATTTTCCATTGCGACGCCGCGCAGGCGACCGGCAAGGTGCACATCGACCTCGAAAAGTGGAAGGTCGACCTGATGACCTTCACCGCGCACAAGACTTACGGCCCGAAGGGCATCGGCGCGCTGTACGTGCGCCGCAAGCCGCGCGTGCGCATCGAGCCGCAGATGCACGGCGGCGGCCATGAGCGCGGCCTGCGCTCGGGCACCCTGCCGACCCACCAGATCGTGGGCATGGGCGAAGCGTTCCGCATCGCAAAGGAAGAGATGGACACCGAGATCGCGCGCGTCAAGGCGCTGCGCGACCGCCTCGCGAAGGGGCTGACCGAGATCGAAGAGGTCTATGTCAATGGCGACATGGATCATCGCGTTCCGCACAACCTGAACGTCAGCTTCAATTACGTCGAAGGCGAGTCGCTGATCATGGCGATCAAGGACATCGCGGTGTCTTCCGGCTCGGCCTGCACCTCGGCCAGCCTGGAGCCGTCGTACGTGCTGCGCGCGCTCGGCCGCAGCGACGAACTGGCGCACAGCTCGATCCGCTTCACGATCGGCCGTTTCACCACGGAGGAAGACATCGACTTCACCATCAACCTGATCAAGACCAAGGTTGCCAAGCTGCGTGAACTGTCGCCGCTGTGGGAAATGTACAAGGACGGCATCGACCTCAATTCCATCCAGTGGGCCGCACACTGAGCGGCCGGACAAGCTAAAGGAGTATCAACATGTCTTACTCGGAAAAAGTTCTCGACCACTATGAAAACCCGCGCAACGTCGGCTCCTTCGAGAAGGGCGACGAGTCGGTAGGCACCGGCATGGTCGGCGCACCGGCATGCGGCGACGTGATGAAGCTGCAGATCAAGGTCGGCGCCGGCGGCGTGATCGAAGATGCGAAGTTCAAGACCTACGGCTGCGGCTCGGCGATCGCTTCGTCGTCCCTGGTGACCGAATGGGTCAAGGGCAAGACGCTCGACGAGGCGATGACGATCAAGAACACGCAGATCGCGGAAGAGCTGGCGCTGCCCCCGGTGAAGATCCACTGCTCGATCCTCGCCGAGGATGCGATCAAGGCTGCTGTGCAGGATTACAAGGCCAAGCACGGTGCGGAGTCGACGGAAGCAGCCTGATTTGTATGCCCGGCCGGCGCCGGGCCATTGTGAGAAATAGCGTATGGCAATCACACTGACTGAAAAAGCGGCAAAGCATATCAACCGTTATATCGAACGGCGAGGCAAGGGCATCGGCCTGCGTTTCGGCGTGCGCACGACCGGCTGTTCGGGCATGGCCTACAAGCTCGAGTACGTCGACGATAGCGCGCCCGACGATGCGGTGTTCGAGTCGCACGGCGTGAAGGTGTTCGTCGATCCGAAGAGTCTCCCTTACATCGACGGCACCGAGCTGGATTTTGCGCGTGAAGGCTTGAATGAAGGCTTCAGGTTCAACAATCCCAACGTGAAGGACGAGTGCGGCTGCGGCGAAAGCTTCCGTATCTGACCGGCTCCGGCTTGCCCCTTGATGGGCCCGGGGAATACGTATCGCATCCCAAGCCTGTTTGAAGTATCGACAGGCTTTTGTTTTAGATGACCATGCAAAACCACTTCGAGCTGTTCCAGTTGCCGCAACGCTTCGACATCGATCCGGGAGCGCTGGACAAGGCGTATCGCGAAGTGCAGAACCGCGTCCACCCGGACAAGTTCACGAATGCGACCGACACCGAAAAGCGGGTCGCCATGCAATGGGCGACGCGCGCGAACGAGGCGTACCAGACGCTCAAGAGTCCGTTCAAGCGCGCTGCCTACCTGTGCGAGCTGAACGGGATCGACCTGCAGACCGAGTCGAACACCGCCATGCCGCGCGAATTCCTGATGCAGCAGATGGAATGGCGCGAGGCGCTCGAAGAGGCCAAGGCGACGCGTGACATCGGCGCGCTGGAAAGCCTCGAGGCCGAGCTGCGCAAGGTGCGTCTGGCCGAGCTGGACCAGATCGGCGCGTGGCTGGACGCAAGGGATTTCGAGGCGGCGGCGAAAGGCGTGCGGCAGTTGATGTTCCTGGAAAAATTCGGGAACGAAGTGCACGCGGTTTTCGAAAAGCTGGAAGGCTGACAAAAAGAATATTGAAAGGAAACGCGGCCGGGGGATTCACAGGCGGCCGCGTCGACTGACTGAAGACGACATATGGCGCTACTCCAAATTTCCGAACCCGGCATGTCCACCGCGCCGCACCAGCACAGGCTGGCCGTGGGCATTGACCTGGGGACGACGAATTCGCTGGTTGCGACGGTACGCAGCAGCATCCCCGAGGTCCTGGTCGACGAGGAGGGCAGGTCACTGCTTCCTTCCATCGTGCGCTACCTCCCCAATGGCAACGCGCACATCGGTTACAAGGCTCAGGCGGCGCAGACCACGGACCCGAAGAACACGATCGTCTCGGTCAAGCGCTTCATGGGCCGCGGCCTGAAGGACATCGCCTACGCCGAGAACCTGCCGTATGACTTCGTCGATGCGCCCGGCATGGTGCAGCTGAAGACGGTCGCCGGCGTGAAGAGCCCGGTGGAAGTGTCGGCGGAGATCCTCGCCACCCTGCGCCAGCAGGCAGAGGATGCGCTGGGCGACGAACTGGTCGGCGCGGTCATCACCGTGCCCGCTTACTTTGACGACGCCCAGCGGCAGGCGACCAAGGATGCGGCAAAGCTCGCGGGATTGAATGTGCTGCGGTTGCTGAACGAGCCGACCGCGGCGGCCATCGCCTACGGTCTCGACCACGGCTCGGAAGGCGTGTACGCGGTGTATGACCTTGGCGGCGGCACCTTCGACATCTCCATCCTCAAGCTCACCAAGGGCGTGTTCGAGGTGCTGGCAACCGGCGGCGATTCCGCCCTCGGTGGTGACGACTTCGACCACCGTCTGCTGTGCTGGATGATCGAACAGGCCAACCTCGCTCCGCTGTCGGAAAAGGACATGCGCATCCTGATGGTGAAGGCACGCGAAGTGAAGGAATTGCTGTCCACGCAGGCGGAGACCCATATCGACGCCGTGCTTAATTCCGGGGAAGAGGTGCATCTCACCATCACCGCCGCGACGTTCGCGCAGATCACGCAACACCTCGTGAACAAGACGATCACGCCGACCAGGAAGGCGCTTCGCGACGCCGGCCTGAGCCCGGACGACGTCGACGGCGTCGTGCTGGTCGGCGGCGCCACCCGCATGCCGCACATCCGCAAGGCGGTGGGCGAGTTTTTCCAGACCACGCCGCTGGCCAATATCGACCCGGATAAAGTGGTTGCGCTCGGCGCGGCCATCCAGGCCAACCTCCTGGCCGGCAATCGCGCACCGGGCGACGACTGGCTGCTGCTGGACGTCATCCCGCTGTCGCTCGGCATCGAGACCATGGGCGGACTGGTTGAAAAAGTCATTCCGCGCAACTCGACGATCCCCTGCGCGCGCGCTCAGGAGTTCACCACCTTCAAGGACGGCCAGACAGCCATGGCGATCCACGTCGTGCAGGGCGAACGCGAGCTCGTGAGCGACTGCCGTTCCCTGGCCCGTTTCGAATTGCGCGGCATTCCGCCGATGGCGGCCGGCGCGGCCCGTATCCGCGTTACCTACCAGGTGGATGCGGACGGCCTGCTGTCGGTATCCGCACGCGAGCAGCGCTCGGGCGTGGAAGCATCGATCTCCGTCAAGCCCTCCTACGGGCTCGGCGATGACGAGATCGCGAAGATGCTGCAGGACTCCTACCAGTCCGCGGACATCGACATGAAGCTGCGCGCTCTGCGCGAAGAACAGGTGGAGGCCGAGCGTATCCTGCTGGCGACGCAATCCGCGCTCGATGCCGACGGCGACCTGCTGTCGGCGGAGGAAAGGGCTACCGTGTCCGCCTTGATGGACACGCTCCGGCAGACCGCCGGCGGCGAGGACCACGACGCGATCAAGGCGGCGGTGGAGGCGCTGGCGCATGGCACCGAGGAATTTGCCGCACGCCGGATGGACCGCAGCGTACGCTCCGCGCTCGCCGGCAAGAAGCTCGACCAGGTCGTCTGAGCCCGGAACAGATCAATCACTTAATATCGAGGAAAACAAGTGCCCCAAATCGTCGTACTTCCCCATGCCACCCTTTGTCCGGACGGCGCCGTGATCGAAGCGCCGGCCGGCAAGTCGGTCTGCGATGCCTTGCTTGAACATGGCATCGAGATCGAGCACGCATGCGAAAAATCGTGCGCCTGCACGACTTGCCACGTGGTCGTCCGGGAAGGTTACGATTCGCTCGGCGATCCCGAGGAAAAGGAAGAAGACCTGCTCGACCGGGCATGGGGCCTCGAAGCAACCTCCCGGCTTTCATGCCAGGCCGTGGTGGACCGTGAAGACATCGTGATCGAAATCCCGAAGTACACGATCAACCAGGTCAGCGAAGGACACTGAAGGGGGATGCCATGAAATGGACGGACGTTACCCGCATTGCGGAAGAGCTGCATGACAAGTTTCCGGACGTCGACCCGAAGACGATCCGTTTCACCGACCTGCACAACTGGGTGTGCGAGCTGGATGACTTCGACGACGACCACAAGCGTGGCGGCGAAAAGGTCCTGGAAGCGATCCAGGCGGCCTGGATAGAAGAAGCCGGCTAAAAGGACGCCGGCCGGCAGCCGGCATCGAGGGGGATGGAGACGGTCAGCGCCGTGCCGTTGCTCGCATTGCTCTGGATATCGAGCTCGCCGCCCAGCGCGATGATCCTTTCCTCGATACCCACCAGTCCGAACGAGTTTGCCTTGCGACGGCTGTCGGGAAAGATCCCGATGCCGTTGTCGGCAACTTGCATGTAAAGCTTTTCTCCCGCCGTCGTCAGCGCAATTCGCACCCTGTTTGCCTGTGCATGCCGCAGCACATTGTTCAGCGATTCCTGCAGGATCCTGAACAGGGCTGTCGCCCGGTCGTCGTCGAGGACGATATCGTCTTCCATCGTCAGTTCGCAGCTGATCCCGCTCCTGCGCTGGAAATCCTTCACCTGCCAATCGATCGCCGCATTGAGGCCGAGGTCGAGCACGGTCGGCCGCAGATTGTTGATCGCGGCGCGCACTGCCTTCATGGTGGAATCGATGTGGCTCAGGGCGAGGCTTACCCGCTCATTCAAGCGCGGGTGCACCCGGGTCCGCTCATGCAGCATCGCTACGTCGATCCGCAGCGCCAGCAAGTTTTGTCCGAGGTCGTCATGCAGCTCGCGTGCGATGCGCTTGCGCTCGTCTTCGCGCACGCGCTCCTGATGCGAGACGAGGTGCCGCAGCATTTCGCGCGAATGCTGGAGCGCGTCTTCCATCTTCTTGCGCTCCGAAATATCGATACAGGTTCCGATATAGCCGAGGAAACGCCCGAGTGGAGAGATGCGCGGCGTGCCGTGCGCGAGCATGTGGTGGAAGTGGCCGTCGCGGCTGCGCAGGCGGTATTCGACGGTGAACGGATGGCGTGAACGGAAGGCCGCCGCGTGGGCGTTGATGCAGGCCGGCAGGTCGTCGCGATGCACGCCGCTGATCCATCCGCTCCCCAGTTCGTCGTCCAGCGCGCGGCCGGTGAAGTCGAGCCACATCCGGTTGAACCAGAGATAGTCGCGGTTGGGACCGGTGATCCAGATCAGGACAGGCGCGGAATCGGCCATCAGGCGGAACCGTTCCTCGCTCTCGATCATGTTCGGTTCCGTTTCCCTGCGATCGCTATCGAACGGGTCCGCATGGTGCGCTGTTGCCCCGGGAGCTTCCCCGGTCGGATTATCGTTGTGCGTCATAAGGACGTCTCCTGATGATGCAAAAATGGCAAGTATGCGGGCGCAGGGCTCGCAGTGCAAGGGAAGTCTTGGTTACCGGAATGGACTGCGGTGCAGAAACAAAAAAGGCGGCACCAGGCCGCCTTCAGGGAGTGAGCCCGGGGGGGACTCAGGCGCGGGAGGTCAATTGACCGTCGACTACGCGGACACGGTCGCCGACGCTCCATGCCGGCTGCTGGGAATAGGGGAAGGTGCGTACTTCGCCGCCCTCCATGCGCACCCGGACCTGGTAGGTGGTCGTGGAGCGGGAACGCTTTTCGATCTCGTTGCCGGCATAGCCGCCACCGACCGCGCCGGCCACCGTGGCAATCTTGCGGCCGTTGCCGCCGCCGACCTGGTTGCCGAGCACGCCGCCAAGCACGGCGCCTGCGACCATGCCGACGCCGCTAGCCGGTGCCGCCTGCTGGATCGCCTGAACCGATTCCACGCGGCCGCAGCTGTAGCATGCGGGGGCTTGTACAACCTTCGGCGCCGGCTCGCTGTAGGTGCGGCGCGGACGAGGTTGCTCGGCCTGGGCGGTGCGCGTTGCGCTAGCGCGCTTCGCGGGCGCCGGCTCTTCCTCTTCCTTCAGGGCGGTCTTCGCTTCAGTCTTGCTGTCGACCAGTGCGGCGGGTGCGCCTGCCGTAGCCGGGGCAGCGGCCACCGGAGCAGCGGCCGGTGCAGCCGTGCTGTGGGAATTCGGGATCAGGCCGGTGATGGCGGCCACGCCGGTCAGGCTGACCAGCATCACGGAAATCGCCGCGCCGGCGACCAGCGGATGAATGCGAGTGGACGGTTTGTTTTCCATTTTTACCTCCTGTTGCGGACTCGTGTCCGTGTAACGTTGGAGATGATTATCAGAGGTAAGGAGGGGCGAAGAATAGGGGATTAATGTGTCAGCTGTAAGGCTTTGTAACGCCGTTTGCTGCTTGTCAAAACCATGCGCGTCCGGTCGTGCCGAAAAGACAAACGGGACCGTTTCCGGTCCCGTTCTCCTTGTCAGCATGCCACGCTGTTTCAGTCTTCGCGGCGCAGGTGCGGGAAGAGGATCACATCGCGGATGTTGGGCGAATCCGTGATCAGCATCATCAGGCGGTCGATGCCGATGCCGCAGCCGCCGGTGGGCGGAAGACCGTATTCGAGGGCGCGGATGTAGTCGGCGTCGAAGAACATGGCTTCTTCATCGCCCGCATCCTTCGCCGCCACCTGGGCCTGAAAGCGTGCAGCCTGGTCTTCCGGATCATTCAGCTCCGAGAAACCGTTGGCGATTTCGCGGCCGGTGATGAACAGCTCGAAACGCTCGGTGATGCCGGGCACGGTGTCCGACGCGCGGGCCAGCGGAGAGACCTCGATCGGGTAATCGATGATGTAGGTCGGGTCCCAGAGCTGGGACTCGGCGGTTTCCTCGAACAGCGCGAGTTGCAGCGCGCCGATGCCGGCATTGGCAAGCGGCTCCACGCCGAACTTCTTCAGCTCCTGGCGCAGGAACGCAGCGTCGTTCAGCTGCTCGTTCGTGTAGCCGGGCGCGTACTTGTTGATCGCGCCGACGATGGTCAGGCGTTCGAACGGCTTGCTCAGGTCCAGCTCGCGTCCCTGGTAGGTGAGGCGTGCGGTGCCGTGCGAATCGATGGCGGCCTGGCGGATGATCGCTTCGGTGAAGTCCATCAGCCATTTGTAATCCACGTAGGCGGCGTAGAACTCCATCATCGTGAATTCCGGATTGTGGCGCGGCGAGACGCCTTCATTGCGGAAGTTGCGGTTGATCTCGAACACGCGCTCGAAACCGCCGACCACCAGGCGCTTGAGGTAGAGCTCAGGCGCGATGCGCAGGTACATTTCCATGTCGAGCGCATTGTGGTGGGTGATGAAGGGCTTGGCCGCGGCGCCGCCGGGGATCGGATGCAGCATCGGCGTCTCGACTTCCATGAAGCCGTTTTCCGCCATGAAGCGACGCATCGAGGACATGGCCGCGGTACGCTCCTTGAACACGCGGCGCGTTTCTTCGCTGGTAATCAGGTCGACGTAGCGCTGGCGGTACTTGGTCTCCTGGTCGCTCAGGCCGTGGAATTTGTCCGGCAGCGGGCGCAGCGACTTGGTCAGCAGGCGCAGGCCGGTCACCTTGATCGACAGCTCGCCGGTCTTGGTCTTGAACAGCAGGCCCTCGGCGCCGAGGATATCGCCGAGGTCGTAGTGCTTGAACTTGGCGTGGGTTTCCTCGCCGGCGTTGTCATTCGTGATGTAGAGCTGGATGCGTCCGTTGGACTTCGGACCGGAGGCATCCTGCAGGGTGGCGAAGGACGCCTTGCCCATCACGCGCTTGAGCATCATGCGGCCGGCCACCGATACCTTGATCGGTTTGGCTTCGAGCTGCTCGTTGTTGAGCTCGCCGTACTGCGCGTGCAGGTCGGCAGCCTTGTGCTCCGGGCGGAAGTCGTTGGGGAAGGCCGGGCCCTGCTCGCGCAGCGCGGCCAGCTTGGCGCGGCGCTCGGCGATGATGGAATTTTCGTCTTGCGCCGGGGCGATTTGTTCGTGTTGGTTGGTCATGGACATTCAGCGTTCAATGGTGGAATGGGCGCTCATGCGCACTTATACGCCCTGCTTGAGCGAGGCAGCGATGAAATCGTCGAGGTCGCCGTCAAGCACCGCCTTGGTGTTGCCGACTTCGTGATTGGTGCGCAGGTCCTTGATACGCGACTGGTCGAGCACGTAGGAACGGATCTGGTGGCCCCAGCCGATGTCGGTCTTTGCGTCTTCCATCTTCTGCTGTTCGGCCATGCGCTTGCGCAGTTCGAGTTCATACAGGCGCGACTTCAGCATCGCCCACGCTTCGGCGCGGTTGCGGTGCTGGCTGCGGTCGTTCTGGCACTGCACGACGATGCCGGACGGGATGTGTGTCAGGCGCACCGCCGAGTCCGTCTTGTTGATGTGCTGGCCGCCGGCGCCGGAAGCGCGGAAGGTATCGGTGCGCACATCGGCCGGATTGACGTCGATCTCGATCGACTCGTCCACTTCCGGATAGACGAATACGCTGGAGAACGACGTGTGGCGGCCGTTGGCGGAATCGAAGGGCGACTTGCGCACGAGGCGGTGCACGCCGCTTTCGGTGCGCAGGAAGCCGTACGCATATTCGCCCTCAACCTTGATGGACGCGGTCTTGATGCCGGCCACTTCGCCGTCGGACTGTTCCAGGATCTCGGTCTTGAAGCCCTTGCGTTCGCAATAGCGCAGGTACTGGCGCAGCAGCATGGACGCCCAGTCCTGGGCTTCGGTGCCGCCGGCGCCGGCCTGGATGTCGATGAAGCAGTTGTTCGGGTCCATCGGATTGGCAAACATCCGGCGGAACTCCATTGCTTCGACCTCTTGCTTGAGCGCTTCGGTATCCTGCTCGATGGCGAGCAGCGTATCTTCGTCCTGCTCTTCGCGCGCCATCGCGAACAGGTCGCGGGCGTCGGCGAGGTCGGCGTCGATCTTGGTGAGGGTGAGGACAATCGCTTCCAGCGATTTCTTTTCCTTGCCGAGGTCCTGGGCCCGTTTCGGGTCGTTCCAGACATTGGGGTCTTCCAGTTCGGCGTTGACTTGCTCGAGTTTCTCCGACTTCACATCGAAGTCAAAGATACCTCCGTAGGTCGGCGGTGCGGGCGGAGAGGTCCGCGAGCAGCGCGGACAGGGAATTCAGGCGTTCGGCTTCCATGGCAGATCCATTTGCAATCAAACCTGCCATTATACCCGACGCCGCCCCGGCTGAGGCGGCGCGAAGACTGGCGCCAGAGGTGATTTGCGGCCCGGCGGGATGGCAAAAAGCTATGCCGCCTGGGCGTGTTCAACCATCAACTGCACGCGGGTCACGCCGTTGTATTCGTTGGCGTCCAGCCGGTAGGCAACGATGGCGCGTTCCGGGAGGTCGTCGATGTGGCCGAACCAGATGGCGTCGTAGCGCTTGCCGTTCTTTTCCAGCTGCAACTTGAGGTGTTTTTCCTTGAGGATGCGCTGGCTCAGGACACGGAATTCGTCGCAGAACACCGGTGGCGCGAAACCCTGGCCCCAGACCTGGCTGTCGATCAGCTCGATGAATTGCGTCGTGAAATAGGCTTCCTCGAGCGGCCCGTCGGTTTCGATCACGCGTTCCAGCTGGTTTTGCGTCAGCCATTCGCGGCCGACTGCCTCGAATGCATTTTCAAAGGCATCGAAGGCATCGGCCCGAATGGTCAGGCCGGCCGCCATCGCGTGGCCGCCGAACTTCTGGATGACAGACGGGGCGTGCTTGGAGACCAGGTCGAGCGCATCGCGCAGATGGAAGCCGGCGATCGAGCGGCCCGAACCCTTGATCAGGCCTTCGCCGCCCGGCGCAAAGGTGATGGTGGGCCGGTAGAACTTGTCCTTCAGGCGCGATGCGACGATGCCGATCACGCCCTGGTGCCAGGATTCGTCGAAGACGCTGATCGTGGTGCGGTTGTGCGGCTCGAAATTGTCGAGGTGCAGCAGGGCCGTGTCCTGCATGCCGGCCTCGATGTCGCGCCGCTCGCGGTTGATCGCGTCGAGCTGTTGCGCGATTGCCCATGCGCGGCCTTCGTCGTCGGTCGTCAGGCATTCGATGCCGAGCGACATGTCGGCGAGACGCCCGGCGGCATTCAGTCGCGGGCCGAGGGCGAAACCGAGGTCGAAGGGCGTGGCGCGCCGCGCCTCGCGGCCGGCGGCGCGGAAGAGGGCGGCAATGCCGGGATGCATGCGTCCGGCGCGCATGCGCTTGAGGCCTTGCGCGACCAGGATGCGGTTGTTGGCATCGAGCTTGACCACGTCGGCAACCGTGCCGAGCGCAACGAGGTCGAGCAGCACGTCGAGCTTCGGCTGGGTCTGCGCGTCGAACACGCCGCGCCGGCGCAGTTCCGCCCGCAATGCGAGCAAGACATAGAACATCACGCCCACGCCGGCCAGGTTCTTGCTCGGAAAGCCGCAGGACGGTTGATTCGGATTGACGATCACGCGCGCTTCGGGGAGACGGTCGCCTGGCAGGTGGTGGTCAGTCACGACCACGTCGATGCCGCGCTGCTTCGCTTCGGCCACGCCGTCGATGCTGGCGATGCCGTTGTCAACGGTGACGATGATGTCCGGCGACTTTTCGCGCACCGTCAGCTCGACGATTTCCGGCGTGAGGCCATAGCCATACTCAAAGCGGTTCGGCACGATGTAGTCGACCCGCGCGCCAAGCGCGCGCAAGCCGCGCAGGGCGACTGCGCAGGCAGTGGCGCCATCGCAGTCATAGTCGGCGACGATGGCCAGCTTCTTGCCGGCGCCGATTGCATCGGCGAGATAGGAGGCTGCGGCGTCGATGTGCAGCATGCCCGAAGGCGCCATCAGCGCGGCGAGTTCGCTCGACAGTTCGGTCGTGTCCGCCAACCCGCGGGCGGCGTAGATGCGGGCGAGCACGGGATGGACGCCTTGCTGGCGCAGCATCTCCGCGGTGCGGAAAGGGACATTGCGGGTAAGGATGCGGGTTACGGACATAGTGTTGCCAGAGATGGTTTGACCCAGAACTTGCGCAGCGATGCGCGCGTGGCCGCATAGCGCGAGATGCGCGAGTCGTGGGTGGCGATCAGCGAAACCTGATCCAGCTTGCCGGATTGGAGGGCGTGCAGCAAGGGGGCGAACCAGTTTTCCTCGAGTTGTTTCATGCCGTCCAGCCAGCGCGCCCAGTCGTTGGACAAGGCAGGTTCGAGCAGGCTGTCGAGCAGGAGCATGTTGCGTTGGCCGAGAGCCGGCAGCATCGCGCCCGCATCGGCGGCATCCGCATGGGCCGGGACGCAGGCGCGGAAGGCTTGCATCCAGCCGGAAAGGTTGAACGCCTTGGCATACTCGCTTCGCGTTTCGCGCGTGACTGCGGGCCCGCCCCAGAGCCAGACGGAATTGACGGGCTTGAGCCGACGCGCTTCCCGGCTTTCGTTCAGCGGGTGGTTGAACCAGTGCATCTGCACCTCGTTCTGCACCTTGCGCCAGTCGCGCTCGCCGGGGCCCTTCGGCATCCAGATATCGATGTTGTGGCCGCTCGCGGCATCCGGGCTGGATGTTTCCAGTTCGCGCCAATCTTCCGACTCGACGAACCAGGTGGACGCGTTGCCGTACAACAGCCGTTTTCCGCTTTCGGCGAACAGCGGGGCGGCGATGTCGAACAGGATGCGCGACTCGTCCTCTGGCAATGCCAGCTGCCGGGTGTCGGTCAGGACAAGATGGTCGCGTGCGACATGGATGTGGACGGGTTGCAAGACAAACCAGGCGCCTGTCTCCGGCGGGAGATGCATCGTCGACATCAAGGCAGCGGCGACGGGCGGGCTGACGTTCTTCGCTGCATCGTCTTCCAGCCCGAAGCGGTGCGCAATCCAGGTTTCGTGCGGCAGCGCGCGGCGGAAATCTTGCAGCACTTCATGCCGTCCGGCTTCCGACCTTGCACGTGAGACAAGCATCGCAAGGGCCGGAACGTTCATTTCTTTCAGCAGGTCGCCGGCCAGCTCTGCCGGCGGAAGGCCGAATGGGAGGAGAATATCAAGCTCAGTCATGCCCGCGATTGTATGTCAGACACGCCACCTGCCGGAAACGCGGGAACAAGGTAGCATTGCGCACTCACTGGCGTAAGGAAAGGGCAACAGATGCACGCAAATCCATTCAAGGCAGCGCTGGCGCGGCGCGAAGCGCAGATCGGCCTGTGGCTGTCGCTGGCCAATCCCTATACCGCCGAGCTGTGCGCGACGGCTGGTTTCGACTGGCTGCTGATCGACGGCGAGCATGCGCCCAACGACGTGCGCAGTCTCCTCGCCCAGCTCCAGGCCGTGGCACCTTACCGCAGCCATCCGATCGTACGCGCGGTGGTGGGCGATACCGCACTGATCAAGCAATTGCTGGACATCGGCGCACAAACGCTACTGGTGCCGATGGTCGACACTGCCGAGCAGGCCAGGCAGATCGTGGCGGCGACGCGCTATCCG
Source organism: Noviherbaspirillum sp. (assembly GCF_035654295.1). Taxonomy (GTDB): domain Bacteria; phylum Pseudomonadota; class Gammaproteobacteria; order Burkholderiales; family Burkholderiaceae_D; genus Noviherbaspirillum. Next base: position 40,503 of record NZ_DASRXF010000100.1, read on the forward strand.
CCCGAGGGCGTGCGCGGCGACGGCAGCGCCATCGCCCGTGCATCGCGCTGGGGTCTGCTGCCCGATTATGTCGAGCGTGCGAACGGCGAGGTCTGCCTGCTGGTGCAGGCCGAGACCAGACGGGCGCTCGAGAACCTGGACGAAATCTGCGCGATTGACGGTGTGGACGGCGTGTTCGTGGGCCCGGCCGACCTCGCGGCGTCGCTCGGCCACCGCAACAATGCCGGCCATCCCGAGGTGCAGACAGCGATCGATGGTGCCCTGCGTCGCATCGTGTCCAGCGGAAAAGCGGCGGGCATACTGACCTCCGACGTCGACGCCGCCCGGCGCTACATCGACATGGGTTGCACCTTTGTTGCCGTGGGGCTGGACGCTCGCCTGCTTGCCCAGGCAACACGCACGCTGCGCGCCCAGTTTCCCGGCGCGGAGGGGCTCGCGCCCGCCGCCGGCAACAAGGGTGCCGTCTATTGAAATACGGGTGCCCTAAGTCATTGATTTTGATTGAGAAAAGTCTTGTCGTAAAACAGCATGCTATGGCAAACTCGCGGCTGCGGATGTTGCCATTCAATCCAGTTTTCAGGCAAGCCGCGGCAATTGCAGGCCGGACCGCGCGCAGGCGCGAGGCCGTCATCAGGAGTCTCTATTGAGCATCATCAAGAATATGCCCTTCGAGTGGCTGGTCGGCATGCGCTACACGCGCGCCGGCCGCCGAAGCGGCCGCAACAGTTTCATTTCATTCATTTCGCTGATTTCCATGGCCGGCATCGCCCTCGGCGTTGCCGCCTTGATCGTCGTGCTGTCGGTCATGAACGGCTTCCAGAAGGAAGTGCGTGACCGCATGCTCTCGGTGCTCTCGCACATCGAAGTCTTCGATGCCACCGGTAGCCTGACCAATTGGCAGGAAACCGCGCGGGAGGCCTTCCAGGTCGGGGACGTGAAAGGCGCGGCACCCTACGTCGCGGCGCAGGCCATGATGACGCGCGACGATACGGTGCGCGGCGTCGTCATCCGCGGCATCCTGCCCGAGCAGGAGCCCAAGGTGTCGGATGTGGCGGACCAGATCCGCGAGGGCAGTTTCAACAGCCTGAAGTCCGGCGAGTTCAATATCGTTCTCGGCAAGGATCTCGCGCGGGCGCTGCGCGTCGGCGTGGGCGACAAGGTCACCATGATCGCGCCGCAGGGGCAGGTGACGCCCGCCGGCGTGCTGCCCCGCCTGAAACAGTACACCGTCGGCGCCATCTTCGAGGCCGGCCACAATGAATATGATTCCAGCCTCGCGTTCATCCACATCGACGACGCGATGCGCATGTTCAAGCTGGAAGCACCCACCGGGCTGCGCCTGCGCATCGCCGACATGCAGAATGCGCCGGAAGTGGCGCTGACCCTGTCGCGCGTCCTCAGCGGTAACCTGTTGATCCTCGACTGGTCGAAGCAGAACCGTACCTGGTTTGCCGCCGTGCAGACGGAAAAGCGCATGATGTTCATCATCCTCACGCTGATCATCGCCGTCGCCGCATTCAACCTCGTCTCCACGCTGGTGATGACGGTGACCGACAAGCAGGCGGACATCGCCATCCTGCGTACCCTCGGCGCGTCGCCCGGTTCCATCATGAAGATTTTCATCATCCAGGGGGCGCTGGTGGGCCTGCTCGGTACTGCAATCGGCGTCGGCCTCGGAGTGGCCGTGGCGATGAACATTGATGTGATCGTGCCCTTCATCGAACGACTGCTCGGCGTCCAGTTCCTGTCCAAGGATATTTACCTGATCACCTCGCTGCCTTCGGATCTGCGCTGGCCCGATGTCTGGACGATCGGCAGCGTCGCCGTCGTTCTCGCCTTCCTGGCCACCCTGTATCCGAGCTGGCGCGCGGCCAACGTCCGTCCGGCGGAGGCACTGCGCTATGAATAACAACAACATCAAAAACACAGGGAGCGCGGCATGGTGATGGATCAGGTTGTACTGTCTTGCCGCGGCCTTGCCAAAACCTTCACGCAGGGAAAATATTCGGTCGATGTCTTGCGCGGTATCGACTTCAACGTCAGCCGCGGGGAGCGCGTCGCGATCGTCGGCGCCTCCGGGTCGGGCAAGTCGACGCTGTTGCATCTGCTTGGCGGGCTCGACGTGCCCACAGCGGGCAGCGTCACGCTGCAGGGCCGCGATTTCGCCAGCCTGAGCGAAAAGGAACGCGGCAACTTGCGCAACAATGCGCTCGGCTTTGTTTACCAGTTCCATCACCTGCTGCCGGAATTCTCCGCGCTGGATAACGTCGGCATGCCGCTCATGATCCGGCGCGAGACGCGCGACGGTGCGCATGAAGTCGCGCGCCAGATGCTGGGACGCGTGGGGTTGGCCAATCGCGTCACGCATGTTCCCGGCGAGTTGTCCGGCGGCGAGCGGCAGCGGGTTGCGCTGGCACGCGCGCTGGTGACGCAACCGGCATGCGTACTCGCCGACGAACCGACCGGCAATCTCGACCGCGTGACCGCGCACAAGACCTTCGATCTCATGCTGGAGTTGTCCCGCACGCTGGGCACCGCCTTCGTGATCGTGACGCACGACGTCGAGCTCGCCCGCCATTGCGACCGCGTGCTGAGATTGTCGGAGGACGGCCTGCATCCCTATGTGGATTGATACCCACTGCCACCTGGACGCGGCGGAGTTCGGAATGGAGTCCACGCGAATCGCCGAATCCGCGGCACAGGGCGGCGTGTCGAAGATCATCATTCCAGCCATCGCCCGCGACAACTTCACCACCGTGCGCGACCTCGCCGCGCGGCATCCGAACGGCGCGTACGCGCTGGGCATCCATCCCATCTTCGTGCCGCAGGCACAGGAGGGGGACCTCGATGTCCTCCGCGCGGCGATTGCCGAGGCGATGGACGATCCGCGTTTCGTCGCCGTCGGCGAGATCGGGCTGGATTTCTTCGTGCCCGGGCTCGGCGAAGGGGCGCTGCGCGAGAAGCAGGAATTCTTTTACAGCGAGCAGCTCAAGATCGCCCGCGACGCTGGGCTGCCTGTCCTGCTGCATGTGCGGCGCTCGCAAGACATCATCCTCAAGTACCTGCGCCGGATCACACTGCCCGGCGGCATAGCCCACGCCTTCAACGGCAGTTTTCAGCAAGCCGAGGAATTCGTCCGCCTCGGCTTCAAGCTGGGCTTCGGCGGCGCGATGACATTTCCGCGCGCGCTGCAGATCCGGCGGCTGGCTTCCAGCGTCGATGAACATGCGCTGGTTCTCGAAACGGACGCTCCCGACATTTCCCCCGTCTGGCTGCACCCGCGCCGTAACAGCCCGGAAGAACTGCCGCGCATCGGCCAAGTCCTCGCCGAACTGCGCGGCCTGCCCGTGGAACGGATCGCGGAGATCACTTCCCGCAATGCACGCGACGTCCTTCCCCGCCTGAACTAGATGCGCAGCACGGTTGCCGGTTTCGTGGGCGGAATCGCCCTGCTGCAGCATCAGGCTGCACTGCCGGCGTTGTGGCTGCTCATGCTTGCACTGGCGATCTCAGGCCTCGTCTGGCCGTGGCTCAGGAGGATGGAGTCCGCACGCCTGCGCGTGCCGCTGCTGGCGTTGGCCGGGGCAGTACTCGGCTTCGCCTGGGCAGGAATCGTAGCGCAGCATTTCCTGTCCGCCGAATTGCCGAAGGATTGGGAGGGGCGCGACGTAACGATCGTGGGCACCATCGACAGCCTGCCTTACGTGTTCGAGCAGGGCGTGCGCTTCAACTTTGCAGTGGAGCGTGTTGTCGACGCCGACCGGCAAGCGGGAGAGGCGCTGCCCGTGCTGCCCGGGCGGCTGGCCCTGTCCTGGTATTCCGCATTCCGGCAGGACGAGCTGCAAGCGGTCGGCAAGGTCGGCCCCGGCGAGCGGTGGCAACTGACAGTGCGCCTGCGGCGGCCGCACGGAAATGCCAATCCGCATGGATTCGATTACGAGGTGTGGCTGCTCGAGCAGGGACTGCGTGCGACCGGCTATGTCCGCCCCGACCAGCACGCTGCGCTGAAAAACCAGCGGCTGGACGACTTCGTTCCCGGTATCCGCAATGTTGTGGAGCGATCGCGCTCCTGGTTGCGCGAACGGATCCGCGACGCGCTGCCGGACAAGGAATACGCCGGCGTGATTATCGCGCTGGTCATCGGCGACCAGCGCGCGGTCAGCCAATCCGACTGGAAAATCTTCAACCGCACGGGCGTGGGCCACCTGGTATCGATTTCGGGTCTGCACATCACGATGGTGTCCGGTCTGTTCGCCGCCCTCGTTACCGCCTTGTGGCGCCGATCCTTCTTTACGCGCGCGCAGTTGCCGCTGATATTGCCCGCGCAAAAAGCGGGCGCGCTCGCGGGCGTGATCGTCGCGCTGCTGTATGTCCTGCTGGCTGGATTCGGCGTGCCGGCACAGCGGACGCTCTACATGCTCGCCGTCGTCGTGGCCGCGGTATGGTCGGGCCGCATCACCAGCGTCTCGCATGTGCTGTGCGCGGCGCTCGCTGTCGTGACCGTCCTCGATCCGTGGGCCGTCCTGTCACCCGGGTTCTGGCTTTCCTTCGGCGCGGTCGCGATCATCCTGTATGCATCGGCAGGACGGACGGCCGAGACGAAGGAAGCGCCGTCCAGCGCGCAGAAATCGATGCGACTGCTGAAATCGGCTGCCCGTACGCAGTACGTCGTGACAATCGGCCTGGTGCCTTTGACGATGCTGCTGTTCGGCCAGATCTCGATCATCGGGCCGCTGGCCAACGTGATTGCCATTCCGCTGATCAGCTTCCTGGTCACCCCGCTTTCCCTGGCGGGCAGCGTGCTGCCCGATCCCCTGATCGGATGGTGCCTAGGCGCCGCCCATGCGCTGGTCGCCTGGCTGGCATCGATCCTGCAATTGCTCAGCGATTCGCCGGCGGCGGTATGGCGCGCGCCGGTCCCGTCGTGGTGGATGTTCCTCGCCGCGCTGGCCGGGACCTTGTGGCTGCTTGCGCCGCCGGGCTGGCCGGTGCGCTGGCTCGGGGTGGCGGGCCTGCTCCCGGTGTTCATCAATGCACCCGTCCGCCCGGGGGCAGGGGAGATGTGGGTCACCGCCTTCGATGTCGGGCAAGGGACAGCCTTGCTGGTCGAAACCGAAAACAGGCGTCTCCTGTACGACACCGGGCCTGCGTATTCCGTCGAGTCCGACGGCGGCAACCGCGTCATTCTTCCCTACCTGCGCGCACGCGGCATCGACAAGCTCGATGCGATGATCGTTTCGCACAGCGACAACGACCATTCCGGAGGGGCGCTGTCGATCCTGGAAGAGATCGAGGTCGGCGTCGTCTATTCGTCGCTTCCGCTTATCCATCCTATAGTGCAGGCGGCGCCGCGCCACCAACACTGCTTGGCGGGGCAATCCTGGCGCTGGGACGGGGCGTCGTTCGACATGCTGCATCCTGCCGCGGATTCCTACGCCAGCACGAAGTGGAAACCCAATGCACGCAGCTGCACGCTCAAGCTCACCATGGGAGAACATGCTGTGCTCCTGCCCGGCGATATCGAGGCGCAGCAGGAAGCGGCGCTGGTGGAGCGTGACCGCGAGCAGCTGCGCGCCACGGTCCTGGTGGCGCCGCATCACGGCAGCGGCACATCGTCGACCCCGCCATTCCTCCGCGCGGTGCAACCGGAGATCGCGCTGTTCCAGGTGGGTTATCGCAATCGCTACCGCCATCCCAAGGCCGAAGTGTTCGATCGCTATGGGGAACTCGGCATCCGGCGCATCCGCTCGGACGATGCCGGGGCCATCAGCCTGCGCATCGGGCAGACACTCAAGATAAGCGAGTACCGCAACGGACATGCGCGCTATTGGTACGGTCGCTGACAGGTGAACCCGAGTTAGGCGATGCGCTCCAATCCTGCGTGCCGCAATCGAATTACAATCTGGATCGTTTCGACAATCGCACACCAGCATGACCCGACCTATCATCCATTTCGCCCACGCAAACAGTTATCCCGCGGGGACGTATCGCATCTTTTTCGAGCATTTGCGCAAGCATTACGACGTGCAGGCATTGCCGATCCATGCCCATAACCCCGCCTATCCCGTCAGCAACGGCTGGCCAGCACTGGTCACGGAGCTGGTCGATGCGCTCGAATCGCGCTATTCGCAGCCGGTCATCCTCGTCGGCCACTCGATGGGCGGCATACTCAGCCTGATGGCGGCGCGGGCGCGGCCGGAACTCGCGCGCTGCGTCGTCCTGCTCGATTCGCCGCTGGTCGCGGGCTGGCGCGCGGTACTGCTGCGTGCGGCAAAGCGTATCGGTATCGATGACCGGTTCTCGCCCGCCCAGTTTTCCGAAAAGCGGCGCAATGTGTGGCCGGACGCCGAGGCAGCCTACCGGCATTATGCGTCCAAGCCGATGTTCGCCGCGTGGCCGCCGGAAGTGCTGCGGGATTACGTCGACCACGGGCTCATGCCGCATGCGGAAGGTGTCACGCTGCGTTTCACGCGTGAGACGGAAACCGCGGTGTACCGCACCTTGCCGCACCACCTCGGACAATTGATCCGCCGGCCGTTCCCGGTTCCGGTCGGCTTTGTCGGCGGCACCGATTCCGTGGAATGCAGGCAGGCCGGGCTGACGTCCACGCGGCGGCTGGTCGGCCGGCACTTCACGCAGATTCCGGGCGGCCACCTTTTCCCGATGGAGCACCCGGTTGCGGCCGCCAAGGCCCTGCACGGGATGATCGGCAACCTCCTGTCAAAATGAACGCGATGCTTCGTTATCTCAAACCCGTCCTCCTGTGCCTGCCCCTGTCCCTGTGTGCGACCGTAGCGCATGCGAATCCCCTCGGCGGCATCGCTGCCGAATACGCGGAGGTCAGCACCAGGGGAACCACCACGCATCTGGTGGATATCGACAACGATACACTCCTGCTCAACCGCGACGACGGCTTTTACACCAGCGGCCTGCGCTATACCCGTCTCAGTTCCCTGCGCGGCAATGGCACGGTAACCAGCTTCGGCTGGCGCCTGGGACAGGAGTTGTATACCGCCTCCGACATCAAGCTGCCTCCGGAACTTGTCGGCCCGCCCAACCATCCGTATGCGGGCTGGCTGTATGGCGGTTTTTTCAAGGACGTGCAGCGCGCCGACGGCACCTATACGCGCTTCGGCATCGACATCGGCTGCCTAGGCCCCTGCGCCGGCGGCGAGTGGACACAGACGCAATTCCACAAGATCCTGGACCAGCCGCTGCCGCGCGGGTGGAGCAAGCAGGTCAGGAATGAAGTGGGCGTCGTGCTGCACGGGGAGTTTGCGCCGGTGCGGTGGAGTCCTTCCCGGTCGGTGGACATTACGCCGGCCTTCGGTGCGCGCTTCGGCAATATCTTTACCGACGCAAGTGCAAGCCTGCTCGTGCGTGCCGGGCAACTTCATGCCGCGCCATCGGACTCCGCGTTCCATGTCTTCCTGCGTGCCGAAGGCCGCGTGGTCGGGCATAACGGGACGCTGGAAGGCGGATATTTCAGGAAAGACAACCCGCATACGGTGGAACCGAAGCGGGTGACCGGTAGCGCCGAAGCCGGCCTTGGATGGACTTACGGGCCCTTCGGGGCAACGCTGGCATTCGTCCGGCGCGGTAATGAAATCAGGGACTTGCCGAATTCGATCGGGGCGCAGAACTATCTGCACCTGCAGTTTTCATACCGTCCATGAAGGGGCTCCGGCACGCCAGGGAAAGATCGAAACAGAGGATGGCCGGGGCGGTTTAGGTTATAATTTGAATTTCCCGCACGTGCCGTCCGGCACATCTCAGCAATGACCAAGTTTGTATTCGTCACTGGCGGCGTTGTCTCATCCCTGGGCAAAGGGATTGCAGCCGCGTCCCTCGCTGCGATCCTTGAATCGCGCGGCCTCAAAGTCACCCTCATCAAGCTCGATCCGTACATCAACGTCGATCCCGGCACGATGAGCCCGTTCCAACACGGCGAAGTGTTCGTCACCGACGACGGCGCCGAAACCGACCTCGACCTCGGCCACTATGAACGTTTCATCACGGCCAAGATGAGGAAGGTGAACAACTTCACCACCGGCCAGATCTACGAGTCCGTGATCCGCAAGGAGCGCCGCGGCGAGTACCTGGGCAAGACGGTGCAGGTGATCCCGCACATCACCAATGAAATCCAGGATTTCATCCATCGCGGCGCCGAAGGCTTCGACGTAGCGCTGGTCGAGATCGGCGGCACGGTGGGCGACATCGAATCGCTGCCGTTCCTGGAGGCCGCGCGTCAGCTCAGCCTGCGCTCCAGCCGTAATTCCACGGCTTTCGTGCACCTGACCCTGGTTCCCTACATCGCTTCCGCAGGCGAGCTGAAGACCAAGCCGACCCAGCACAGCGTGCAGAAGCTGCGCGAAATCGGTATTTCGCCGGATGCGCTGCTGTGCCGCGCCGACCGCCGCATTCCGGACGACGAGCGCGCCAAGATCTCGCTGTTCTCCAATGTGCGCGAGGAAGCCGTCATCTCCGTGTGGGATGCCGACACCATCTACAAGATCCCCCAGATGCTGCACGACCAGGGCCTGGACAAGATCATCTGCGAAAAGCTCGAGATTTCGCCGCGCCCGGCCGACCTGTCGGTGTGGAACAAGCTCGTGTACGCGCTGGAGCACCCGAAGGCGGAAGTGACCATCGGCATGGTCGGCAAGTATGTCGACCTGACGGAGTCCTACAAGTCGCTGACGGAGGCGCTGCGCCACGCCGGCATCCATACGGAAAGCCGCGTGAATATCGAATATCTCGATTCCGAAGAGATCGAAGCGAAGGGCACCGCGAACCTGGCCAAGTACGATGCCATCCTGGTGCCCGGCGGCTTCGGCAAGCGCGGCGTGGAAGGCAAGATCGCCGCCGCCCGCTACGCCCGCGAAAACAAGGTGCCTTACCTCGGCATCTGCCTCGGGATGCAGGTTGCGCTGATCGAGTTTGCGCGTAACAAGGCCGGCCTCGCCAAGTCCAATTCGACCGAGTTCGATCCGGAAACCGAACAGCCGGTGGTGGCGCTCATCACCGAGTGGCAGAACCACGACGGCAAGATCGAGCGCCGCGACGTCAACTCCGACCTTGGCGGCACCATGCGTCTGGGCGCCCAGACCTGCGCGGTCAAGCCAGGCACCATCGCAGCGGAAATTTATGGCGACAAGGTCACCGAGCGCCATCGTCACCGCTACGAAGCAAATAACCATTACCTGAGCCGTGTCGAAGAGGCCGGCCTGGTCGTGTCCGCCCGCACGCCGAACGAAGGCCTGTGCGAAATCATGGAATTGCCGCGCACCGGCGACCACGGCCATCCGTGGTACGTGGGCGTGCAATACCACCCCGAATTCAAGTCGACCCCGCGCGACGGCCATCCGCTGTTCATCTCCTTCATCAAGGCGGCGCTGGCCCGCAAGCAGGCGTCGTCCGAGAGGAAAGCAGCATGAAGTTGTGCGGATTTGAAGCAGGCCTGGACCGGCCGTTCTTCCTGATCGCCGGCCCCTGCGTGATCGAGTCCCAGCAGATGGCGCTCGACACCGCGGGCCGCCTGAAGGAAATCACGTCCGAGCTGGGCATCCCGTTCATCTACAAGTCGTCGTTCGACAAGGCAAACCGTTCTTCCGGCTCGTCCTTCCGCGGGCTGGGCATGGAAAAAGGCCTGGAAATCCTGGCCGAGGTGAAGAAGCAGATCGGCGTGCCTGTCCTGACCGATATCCACGAAATCGATGAGATCAAGCCGGTCGCGGCCGTCGTCGACGTGCTGCAGACCCCGGCATTCCTGTGCCGCCAAACCGATTTCATCCGCGCCTGCGCCCAGTCGGGCAAGCCGGTGAACATCAAGAAGGGCCAGTTCCT
>NZ_DASRXF010000101.1:0-10850 GCF_035654295.1 Noviherbaspirillum sp.
ACTCTTCAGTTCAATCTCTGTTGTGGCATTGCTGCCAGGTTCCGAAGAACCGTCGCTCACTCAAAATACTGACAGGTAATTATCTTGCGATTCTTACCTATATTTTTTGTGAGCACTTAATGTTTTAAGTTCTACGCTGAGCTACCCCAGCGCCGCACTCCCACCAAGCGCCCACACTTATCGGCTGTTACTTTTTAAAGAACTTGTCTGCCCCGGCCCGCGCAATTTTTTGTCGCGCGCCGCGTTCAAATCGTTGTGTTTGAAAGCGGCATTAAGTTGGCCAGCGCCCCGTCTGCATCGCGTTTTGTTTGCTGCGTTCTGCGACGGGAGCCGAACTATAGCAAAGCATTTTGCAGTCCGCAAGCTTTTTTCGTTTCGGGGTTTTTCGATTGCAAAAATGCATGCGAGGAAAGCGGCGCCCGATACATTGCAATTCTTCCATCTTCGTTTGCGAAGGGTGCTACGAACACAGACTTGCGTATCATGTTTCGCCGTCGCGCCTGCCCGCCGCGATCCTCAAGATCGCCTCGATGCTGCGCTCGACATCGACCTCGGTCGTCGCCCACGACACGACGCTGATGCGCATGGCGGTTTTCCCCTGCCACACGGTGCTGCCGCACCAGCATGTCCCGTCCGCCTGGATCTCGCTGACGATCTGCCTTGTCTTCTCGGGCGCCCCGAACGATACCAGCACCTGATTGAGCACCACGTCGTTGAGCACGTCGTAGCCGGCCGACAACATGGCATCAGCAAAGCGTCTTGCATGACGGCAGGTACGGTCGATGAGGTCGGCCACACCGTCTTTTCCCAGCGAACGTAGCGCAGCCCATGTTTCGATTCCGCGCGCGCGTCGGGAAAGCTCGGGCGTGTAGTCGGCAGGGTTGCGGCTTTCAGTGGATGTCGGAAGATAGTCGGCAGTGATCGACATCGCCGAGCGCAATGCGTCGGCATCCCGAACGAAGGCGACGCCCGCGTCGTAGGGGACGTTGAGCCATTTGTGGCAGTCGGTCGCCCAGGAGTCCGCGCGATCAATACCTTCCACCAGGTGGGCGAGCGACGGGGACGCTGCCGCCCACAGGCCAAACGCGCCGTCCACGTGAACCCACGCGTGCGCATGACTGGCAGCGGCACAGACGTCCTTGACGGGGTCGATCGCTCCGGTATTGACGTTTCCTGCCTGTATGCAGACGATTGTGCGTTCCGTCAGCGGCGGCAGTGCATCGGCGCGAATGGCGCCATTCTTGCCGGTCGGGACCAGCCTTACCCGGTTCCGGCCCAGTCCGAGCATGGCAACGGCCTTGAGCAGGGTGGGATGCGCTTCCGCGCTGGCGACGATGTCTACCGGGGGCGCGCCGAAAAGCCCGTCTGCCTCGACGTTCCAACCGGCCTTTTCGAGCACGGCATGCCGAGCGGCGGCCAGTGCGGTGAAGTGCGCCACGCTCGTCCCCGTGACGAATCCGCCTGCGCACTCACGCGGGAGCCGGAGGACATCCAACAGCCAGCGAAGCGCGACGTCTTCAATGGTCGCGGTCGCCGGCGTGACGTTGTACAGCGCACTGTTCTGGTCCCAGGCGCCGGCAAGCCAGTTCGCCGCCAATGCAGCCGGCAGCGCTCCGCCGATGACGAAACCGAAAAAGCGCGGGCCCGCCATGGCCATCGTTGCCGGTGAGCCTATTTCGTCGAGCTCGCGGAGCATATCCATGGGGCTGACGGGCCCGCGTTGCAGCGGATGATTCAGAGACGCAAGCCGGGAAACCGCACCCGGTGCCGGTGCGACCGGCCTGTACGGCAGGCCTTCGAGGTAGCCGGCGGCCCGCTGCGCGGCGCTTTTCAATAAGTCATTCATTTCTTGTCGACCCCGCTCGCTCACCGCGCCCCGTCTGGCGCACGGGGCTGCTAGGTCCAGCGTAGGCGACGGTGGTGCGTTGTCAAACCGCGGCGATATGCGGGCATAATGTCGCCCACAGCGAAGGAGCTTCACATGAGTGTATTTAGCAAGCCCGTGTTCGAGGGCACGGTAATATTCGACGGCAAGGAACTGTTCAAGGGGCAAGGCGCGGCCAGGCAATGGGCGCAGCAGGTGGGCAATGAACTGGGGATTCCGGTCGAGGCACGGAAGATCGGCACGGGCTGGGCCCTGGTCGGAAACATCGACGGCGTGGAGACCGTGTGGGGCATCTACGGCCAGCGGCTCAAGCGCATCTCTCCGTCATCGAACGGCGAGTAACGAGCGGACATATCATGACGAACGAAGGAAAGCTTTCTCCCGAGGGAATGGATGCGCTTGTGGCGCGCTTCAGGGAGCAGTCGCGCAAGGCGCAGGCGTATTACGCGGTCATGCACCGGGCAAAGGAAATCGCGGGGACCGACGATGCCGCCAGCGCGTGGATGAGCGAACCATTGCCTCCGCTCGGTGGAAAGACGCCTGCGCAGCTTATTGCCGAAGGCCGTGAGGCCGATGTGCTGCGTTACATCGACTCACTGGGCCCGTGACCATCCGGCTGGCGCCGACGTCATTTCACTTGCACTCGACGTTCTGGGCCGCGCTTGCGGCCTGACCCGAATCTCTCTTCAGCTTTGTCTGGGCCATCTTTTTCTGCTCGGCATATTCTTTCTCCGTGATGTGCCCCGCTTGCTTGGCGTCCCTCGCATTTTCCAGGTCCTTGCGGCAGTCGTCTGTCCCATAGCTTGCCTTGCCCGCGGCGGACTGGCTTGCCGATGAACCACTGCTTTTCGCCGGTTCCGAAGGCTTGGCAGGCGACTGCGCAAGGGCTGCGGTAGCGAACGCGGAGGCAGCAAGCGAAATCAAAACGGGGTATGGACGCATCTCAGTGCTCCTTCTCGCAGGGTAACAGCTTGAAGCGTAGGACAAACTCGCCGCGCTCAACCTGTCATGCCTCAAGAAAGCATGCTACGGCGCTAGAACAACCGCGGCAGGAAGCCGCGCAGTTTTTCGAGCACCGAGCTCTCGGGCACTTCGACCGATTCCAACTTCTCGACAATCAGCAGGTATGACGTGCAAATCTCGCCGTCGATCTCGAGCTTGATGTGCGGCTTTCCCGATGAGAAATAAGGCGGCGTGTCGTAGTCGATGTCGAAACGGTGGTCTCCGCAGTCGAAATTGGGGGAAACGAGCTTCAAGCCGTGCCTGCCGAGTAATTCGGACAGGGCCAGGATGTCGCGCCGGCGGTAGATTACATTGGGCCCGGCCTCTATCGTTTCTGTGTCCGAGCGCACGTTGAACTCGGTCGTATGCACCGCAAGACCGCCGGGCTTGAGCAGCCTTGAAGAGGCAAGGACAAAATCGAGTCCGGCCTTCAGGGTTCCAAGATGCTCAAGCGCGCAAGAGCTCCAGATGAAGTCGTAGGTTCCTGACAATCCTGCCAGGGTACGCATGTCTGCATACTGGAACTCGACGAGGGCATCGAATTGTTCCCGGCCAAGCAACTGCGGGTGATACACCGCCTGCAGGCAGGCCGCGTGCTCGTTGCGCTCGATCCAGCCGGTATCCGATTGTTTCGGATCAAGATCGGTTGTCAGCACGCGGCATCCTCGCGAGGCGAAAAAGGAAGCCAACGGCTCGGTGCCGACGGCAAAGCCCAGGCCATGCCTTCCCGGTTGCAACATCGATCTTTCGTCCAGGGCCTGCGCGATCGCGCACCACTCCCAGAACTTTCGCCCGACGAAATCCACTTCGGTTGCCGAATGGCCGCGATAGATCTCCCGGATCCTGAGTTCCGATTCCTTCGCCTTGTACCAGTCCTTTGAAAAATCGGCGTAGCGACATACCATCGAATTCAACATGTCGTGCGATCCGTTCGTGATGAAAAACGCAGAGTACGGCAGCGCCCGGCAGTTGTCAAATAGATAATATCTTTGCGTCTGTTTCCGTCATAACCTCTGCGCCGGCCGCGCACAATGTTCGACAGCCTTGTCTTCGATTACGCCGATGCCGGCCAGAAGGTATCCCTGCAAGGGAGGATCGGCGCCGCAGTGGTCACGCGCCCGCATGCCTTGCGCCACATCCTCGTCAACTTGGCCGACCTGCGGAACCTGGGTTAGGGTGAGCGTCTTCTCAGTGCAGTCCCGGCTGCTGGCCGGCACATCCCCAGCCCGTCCCCTGCGCCCATTCGCGCTCCCACGCCTGCAACTGCTCCGCCGGCATGGGCCTGCTGATCAGGTAGCCCTGGGCGGCGTCGCAGCCCAGGCTGTGCAGCCGTTCCCAGATGTCGCGGTTCTCCACGCCTTCCGCCACGACTTTCAGGCCGAGGTTATGGCCCAGTTCGATGGTGGAACGGACGATGACGTCCGAGTCGGTACTGGTCAGCATCGGCCTGACGAAAGACTGGTCGATCTTGATTCCATCCACCGGCAGCCGCTGCAGGTAACTGAGGCTCGAGTATCCCGTCCCGAAGTCGTCGATCAGGAGGGTCACGCCCAGGTTCTTCAGGCGGGCGAGCGTATCCCGGGCGCTCTCCGGGTCCGTCATCAGGGCGCCCTCGGTCAACTCGAATTGCACCAGTTCGGGCGAGATGCCCCAGGTGGAAAACAGCCCGGCAATCCGGTCGACCAGCCCGGGTGAGTACAAGTCGTGCACCGACAGGTTGACCGCCAGTGTACGGGGCTCGTCCGCCTCTTGCCACGCATAGCTTTGGCTGAATACGGCTTCCAGCATCCAGTGCGTGAGCGGCGTGATGGTGCCGGCCTGCTCCGCCAGCTTGACGAACTCCGCCGGCGCAATCATTCCAAATTGCGGGTGCTCCCACCGTACGAGCGCTTCGGCTCCGCACTGCGCGCGCGACGCAATGGCGACCTTGGGCTGGCAGAAAAGCCTGAGTTCGTTTTCCTCGATGGCGCGGTACAGATCTCCCATCAGGGCCAGTCCGCGCGTGTACTCCTGCTCCAGCCTGCCGGTGTACATCGCGAACCCGCCGGCCACCGGCTGCGCGAGGTGCATCGCGGCGTTGGCGCGCCGCATGAGGACCTCGGCCTCGGTGGCGTGTCCCGGGAACAGTGCGATGCCGATGCCTACCCTGGCATCGATGGTGAGTCCGGCGACATGGGCCGGCGTTCGCAAGGTTTGCAGCAGCCGCTTTGCGACCTTCGTCGCATGATCGGCGCCGCTGTTGGGAATCATCAGCGCGAACTCTGCCTCCCCTACCCGCGCCAGCGTTTCAACGCCGGTACAGAGCCGGGAAAGCCGCTGTGACAGTTCCTGCAGCAGCTCGTCGCCGGCGCGGTAGCCGATCACCTTGTTGATTTCGTGGAAGCGCCCCACCTCCAGGTGCAGCAAGGCGATCGCGCGATGCTGGCGCTTTGCCGTTTCCATCGCTTCTTCCAGTTTTTCACGCAAGCGCGCGCGGTTGGGCAGGCCGGTCAGCGGGTCGAAATAGGCCAGGCGCGCCAGCGCTGCCTCCGCAGCGCGATGCTGCAACCGCCGCCTTTGGTTCTCAATGCCATAGCCCAGGTCGTCGGCCAGCTCGGTAAGCAGCTTGACTTCGGCGTCGCTGAACGCATCCGTTTCGGCAGCGGCGATCAGCAGGGCGCCGATGACTTGCCCTTCGACGCGCAGCGGAAGTGCAGTGAAGGAGGCAAACCCGGACTCGCTCGCGTGCCCGCGAAACAGGTCAAAGCTGGCTCCCCGGTAGGCCGGATCGGCCAGCCGCCTGCCGACCACCGCCATCCCGGTGCGGATGGCCGTGCCGCTGGCGCTCCGGCCCCGCTCGTCTTCGGTCCAGGTGAAATCGAATCCCGCCATCGTTTCGATGTCGGTGCCGACGCTTGCCATCCACGTGATGCTCTTTCTGTCATCGTGGACTGCGTAGCCCACACACGCGATCCGGTAGCCGCCCGTTTCCACGATGGCACGGCACATTTCGTACAGCAACTCCTGTTCGTCGGAAGCACGCAGCAAGCTGCGGTTGCCGGCGCTCAGGGTGAGCAGCGCGCGATGCACGCAGGCGAGTTCCTCGGCCAGCTGCACCTCGGACAGCATGGTCGAGCCGGTACCGGCGGCTACCTCGTCAGCATGCGATGCCATTCCTTGTCCTCGCAACTTGAAATTCGCAACGCTTCATTATAGGCAATGGGACGGGCACCGCATGTGCTCCTTATGCCCGCTTGCCGCCGGGCCGTGTATTGACTGCAAGGCAAAGCAGGCCAGTGGTGACGGCAAGCACGACGTGCAAGCCGAACAGCGGAACGAAGTCTTCCCTTGCGACACCGGCATGGCCGACAAAGACGACAGTGAAGGCGACGCCGAGCACGGAGCCGATCTGGCGCACTGCCTGGTTCACGGCACTGCCGACCGCATAATGCGCAGGCGGCAGGTGGGCGACCGCTGCGCCGGAGAGACTGGGCAACACCATTCCTACGCCAGTGCCGCTGAGCAGCAATCCCGGCAGCCAGTGCGCGAGGTACGAGGGCTCCGCGCCAGGCACCAACAGCATCCACGCGCCTGCTCCTGCATAGATCAGTGAGCCGCCCACCAGGAACGGACGGTGCCCGAAGCGCGCCGCCAGGCGGCCGGTGATGATAGCGACAGGCACGACCATCAAGGGTCCCGGCGTGATCGCGATACCTGCGAGCGGCAGGCTGTAATGCCAGATCCCGGTCATGAATGCGAAGTAGCCGAAGAACATCATGGCGAATGCCGTGCCGAACGCGAGCGTGGCCAGGTTGACCGTGCTGTAAGTGCGGTTGTGGAACAGGCGCAAGTCAATCAGAGGTGTAGCGGTCGTGCGCTGCCACAGGACGAAGGCGAACAGCAGGCTCGCCCCGACGGCCGCGGTGACAATAATTTCCTGCGCGCCCCAGGAGGGAGATTCGGACTGCGTGATGGCAAGTGCAATCGCTCCCACGGCTACCATCAGCATCAGCAAGCCGGGCCAATCGATGCGGCGCGCGGTGGATGCGCTCGCCGTTTCTTTCAGGCGTTGGATGCCGAAGTACAGGGAAACGGCCCCCAGCGGAAGGTTGACGTAGAACGCCCAGGGCCAGCCGAAGGCATCCACGACCAGCGTGCCGAGGCCGGGTCCGAAGGCCGCGGCGGCACCGCCGACCGCGCCCCAGATGCTGACGACGACCGCACGCTTTTCCTTCGGAAACGCATCGAGAACGATCGACAGCGAGGCCGGCGTCAGGAGCGCGGCGCCGATCGCCTGCAGCACACGGGCAAAGACAAGGAACTCCACCGAGCTTGCAGCGCCGCATGCCGCGGAAGCGAGCAGGAACAGCGCAACGCCGCTGAGGAAGACACGCTTGCGCCCATAGGTATCGGCAAGGCCCCCGGCCGGGACGAGCAATGCGGCGAACACCACCGTGTAGGCATTGAGTACCCAGGACAGGCCGGCCGGTGTCGAGTCGGGAAAGCCATCGCGTAATGCCGTGAATGCGGCAAACAGGACGGTCGTATCGAGCGAAACGAGGAATACGGCGATACTCGCGATCCAGAATGTGAGCCAGGGAGAGCGGCGCTCCCCTTCGTCGACGGCCGACACCGGGACAGTGCCGACGCTCATTGCGGCTGGTTTTTCCATGTTCAATCCTTCATTGGTTGCGCGGCTCGCGCCGCTTGCTTGATTCGCCTTCACCATGTGCCGCATGAGGCGTCCATTCATATGATGATCATCATATTTTTGCTTAAATGAAAACCGCCACGCGTGGCGGTTTCCACTGGTATCAGAGAGCAGCGTCCGTGCCGCCGTACTGGCGCAGCAGCGCGTTCCTGTTGGCTGCCAGCAGCGCCTTTCCTTGAGCATTGTTTCCGAGGGTGCGTGCAAGCTGCAATGCGCCCACCATCGTACTCGCGACCGTCAATGCAGCGGCGTCATCGGTTCCCGGCGGCAAGGCATCCCTGACCATTGCCACCAGACTGCGAACGCGATCGCGGGCGGCCTCGCGTACGTCGTCGCATTGCCGCGGCATCTCGGAACTGAGCGCCGCCACCGCGCAGCCGGCCTCGGGAAAGGCGAGGTGCCAATCCGACAAATAGCGTTCCACCAAAGCACGGAAAGGGCTTCCGCCCTTTTCCTTTTGCGCGTCGATGCGGCGGGAAATGGATTCGGCGCTCCCGCGCCCGGCATGCTCCAGCGCTTTGGCCAGCAGCGCGTCGCGCGACTTGAAATGGGCATAAAAGCCGCCGTGGGTGAGACCGGCTTCCCGCATCACGTCAGCCACGCCGACACCTGCAAATCCGTTGCTTCGTACGGCCCGCGCCGCAGCGTCCAGGATACGCTCGTAGGAGTCCTGTTTCTTGATGGATCGAATTCCTGAAGTCATGGCCTCGGCATATCGAATTTCGTATGATGCTCGTCATATTAAAGACCGATTTCGCCGACGTCAAGCGCATCTTTCACATCAATCCGTCCCCGGGCGGCCGAGCCTCCGGTAGGCATTCAGGTGCCGGATTGCGCTGCGCGTTTGCCCCAGTTCCTCGTGCAGGCGCGCCAGGTTGAAGTGGGCGTCGGCCAATTCCGGGTCGATGCGCAAGGCGCGTTCATAGGAAGCAATGGCGTCGCGCAGCCTCCCCAGTTCCTCGTGGGCGATCGCCAGGTTGAAATGGATGAGCGCGCTGTTGGGGCAGAATGCAGTCCCCTCCTCCAATGCGATGCGTGCTTCCAGCGCCTGCCCGTTGGCGAGCAGGAGATGGCCCAGGTTAATGTAGGCATTCTCGCAGGACGGCGCGGCAGTGATCGCTTCCCGATAACAGCGCGCCGCATTCACCGGATCGCTTCTTTCAAGCACCAGCGCCGCTTCATACCAGTCATCGGCGTCATTTCCGGCCGCCGGCTGCGGGAACGGCGTCAGGGCGGCGGCGCGGCCGGTGTGGAAGTCGATGAGGAATTGTCCACTGGCGCTGCGCAGCGTGCCGTTGTGGCGTACGGCGAGTTCCTTCCCGACAGCCGCCACCCTTGCGGCATGGACGGTGGACGCAGGCAGTTCGCGCTGCAGCTGTTGCAGGAACTTTGCGGTCTTCCTCGGGGCGATGCCTTTGCTGAACAATTCCTGCGCCATGCGCATCAGGACGACATCCCGGAATGCAAACCGGTATTCACGCCTGGGGCCGCGCGAGGGGTGTACAAAGCCGGCTCTCACCAGCTCGGTGACGACCCGGCGGCGGACCCCGTATTTCTGCTCGACATCGGCAATCGTCAATCCGCTCATTTACCGGTTTTGCGCGCAGCCTTCTTCGCAGGCGCCGATTTCTTGGGCGCATCGGCCGCCTTCTTTGCCCCTTTGCGCGCGGGCGTCTTGGCGGCCGCCGGGCTCGAAGGCACCTTTCCGGCCAGGCTCGCACGCAGCGCCTCCATCAAGTCGATGACCTGCGCGGATGCGCCCGGTTGCGTTTCTTCCTGGATGGTGATTTCCTGTCCTTCGATCTTTTGCTCGATCGCGGCTTCGAGGCGGTACTTGAAGTCGTTCTGGAATTGCTCCGGATCGAAATCGGTGGCGATCTGCTCCACCAGCATCACGGCCATCTCCAGTTCCCTGTCCGATATCTTGCCCTCGGGGAGCTTGAGGTCCTTGAACGAGCGGACTTCCTCGGCATACAGCAACTGCTGCAGCACCAGTCCGCCTTCCAGCGACGGCCGGACCTGCACGGTGTAGGACTTGCCCTTCCATGTCCAGCGCGCCAGGGCGGCGCGGTTTGTCTTTTGCATCGCTTCCAGCAGCAGCAGGTAGGGTTTGTCGCCGCGCTTGTCCGGCGCCAGGTAGTACGCCTTTTCGTAGTACACCGGGTCCACCGAGCCCGCGGGCACGAATCCGACGATGTCGATCAAATGCGTCCCCGCCTCTTCCAGTTCCTTCAATTCCTCCGGCGTGAAGATGACGTACTGGCCGGGCGAGAATTCGTAGCCCTTGACCAGATCCTTGCGCTCGACAACCACATCTTCCTTGATGCACACGAGCTGCTGCTTGATGCGCGAACCGCATGCCT
This sequence comes from Noviherbaspirillum sp., assembly GCF_035654295.1. Lineage (GTDB taxonomy): Bacteria > Pseudomonadota > Gammaproteobacteria > Burkholderiales > Burkholderiaceae_D > Noviherbaspirillum. The sequence continues at coordinate 9,941 of NZ_DASRXF010000101.1, forward strand.
TGTGGATCATGTTGAAGTGGATGCTTTCCTTGGCCTCCGTTGCCGCATACACCTTGACCGGAATGGAAACGAGGCCGAACGACAGCGTCAGGTCTGCAATTGCGCGTGGCATGGGATCTCCCTGATTCTTGTCTCGCAAGAACTGTTTTCTTATCTGCAAGGTATTAGCTTGCACCGTGGACACCCCACTCGTATTGTGCAAGCGCAAGCCGGAATCGAGGCCGGCCTGCGATGTCCGGGACGCTTTCCCTTCGTCATTCATGTTTCCCGCAATCGATTGCCCTGATGCATATCAACTTCCTTGCCGCACGCGGGATCACCGCCGCTAAGTGTTTGTCAATCAGACGAACACCCGCCGCTGTAAACAAGCAGAACAACAACTCGGAGTACAGCATGCACGGCTTCCTGAAAGCACTCAGCTACGTCATTGCCCTTCTGGTACTCATCGCCATCTTTTACGCCGGCTACACCTCCGTGAAGTACTGGGCCGGCATCGGCGTCTGACATCCAGGGGCACGACAATGAACAAGCGACAAACCCGTCTGTTTGCGATTGCCTCGACCGCGATTTCGGCCTTGGTCTTCCTGGGGCTTACCATCGACAGCCATCGCCAGTTTCCAAAGCTGACCAACGCGCAGAACATCACGCCCGCCGTCAAGCACGGCCAGGAGGTCTGGCACAAGTACAACTGCATCAACTGCCACACGCTGTTTGGCGAAGGCGCCTACTACGCACCCGATCTCACCAAGATCACGCAGCTGCGCGGAGAACCCTACCTGCAGGCCTACATGCGCGATCCGTCGCAGTTCTACGATGAACAGCGCCATCGCCGGCTCATGCCAAAGCAAAACCTGAGCGACGAAGAGATCAAGAACCTGATCGCCTTTCTCGACTGGGTCAGCAAGGTCGA
>NZ_DASRXF010000102.1:0-16311 GCF_035654295.1 Noviherbaspirillum sp.
CGAATGCACCCAGAACTGCCAGTGCGAGAAGCGATTTTTTCATTAACAAATCTCCAAGGGTTGGCGTGCTAAAATTTTTTTGAATTGCCTTCTATTGCACTCAGCAAGGCCACTAGTGGTAACGTCCCTGCCGACACTTCCCGCCGCTATGGCTAAGAAGCTATTAGCGATTTCATCAAATGTGTTCATTTTGGGCAAAGAGAATTTGGCAATTCCGTTGCTTCACCACGGATCATGTGGCTTTGTAACAACAGACGGGCGGAAATTGATGCTGTTAGAGCAATAAATGCGCAATTCCTGCCGAAATTTTGTTCCATCCGGGAAATATTTGTCGCGTGACTCTTATGCCAGTTAAATTTTTAACGGCAAATGAGGGCGCTTTCTAAATTTTTTATTGCTTCGGTCTAATATGTTTCCCTTAAGTTCTGTGCTTTCCGGTTGCCGCCGACTGTTAGCCAAGGGAGGTGAGTGATGTGGAATGTCGATGAGTTGATTTCAGGTGTGGACAGGCTTGTCCGTGTTGTATCTGGCGTGGCATCCGCGTCGCGCCCGAACCCGGCGGTGAAGATTCCGGACGTTCAGCTCGACGATGCCGAGCGCCGTCGAAGCGCGGGGCTGATGCGTGTTAACCATGTAGGGGAAGTGTGCGCACAGGCCCTCTATGACGCGCAGGGGGCCTTTGCGAAGAATGACGAGTTGCGACGCCAGTTTCGCCAGGCGGGCCGTGAAGAGGAGGATCACCTGGCATGGACTGCGCAGCGCCTGCAGGAGCTGGGATCCCGCGTCAGTCTGCTCAATCCCTTCTGGTATGCCGGCGCTTATGCGCTGGGGGCGGTGGCGGCGCGGATTGGCGATGCGCACAGCCTGGGTTTTGTTGTCGAGACCGAGCGGCAGGTCGAAGCGCATCTTGCCAGCCACTTGACGCTCCTGCCGGCATCCGACGGAAAGTCGCGGGCCATCGTGGAGCAAATGCGGGTCGACGAGATCGAGCACGGCGCTGCCGCGCAGTCGATGGGTGCGGCAGCCACTCCCGTCCCGGTGCAGGCCGCCATGCGCGCCATGGCCAGGGTCATGACGACCACCGCCTACTATATATAGGCGGGCGACGCCTTCCCGCGCTCCCTGTTATGCCGTCGCGGCGGGGGCGTCCGCCAAGTCATCCACGATTTCGAACGAGTGCGTGAGCTGCGCGGTTTTTTCGAGCATGATCGACGCCGAGCAGTACTTTTCGTGGGACAGTTTGATGGCGCGCTCGACCAGGCTGGGCTTGAGGTTGCGGCCACGCACAGTGAAATGGAAGTGGACCTTGGTGAACACCTTCGGATCCTTCTCTGCGCGTTCGGACTTCAACGTCACGTCGCAGCCGCGCACATCCTGCTGGCTTTTCCTGAGGATCAGCACCACGTCATAGGCGGTGCATCCGCCCGTGCCGGCCAAGACAACTTCCATCGGCCGCGGGGCGAGGTTGCGGCCGCCGCCTTCCGGGGCGCCATCCATTGCCACCACGTGGCCGGACCCGGTTTCAGCCAAAAAGGTCATGCCGGACAAGCCGGTCCAGCGTACTGTGCATTCCATGAAGTTCTCGCTTTTTTCGGAAGGCGCTCATTGTAACTGGTTTGACATGAGGCGATTCGCATCGTCCCGCGCTGTCCTTCCGCGCGTGGTCATTCACGATTCGGGACAAAAAACCACATCGTGAAAGCGGCGTAAGTATTTGAAAAGCCTATTGTTTTTTGCGACTGATCAGTATTTTCGCGGGTGATGAAGGGGCTTTTTCTTGCATTGCACAATGAAATTCAGTAAAATTTAGTTGCTGGTCGCAAATTTCGTAATGCGAGAGCGACCCAAAGATTGTCTCCTCCACCCTCCTCCTTTGGTGTGGATTCAAACCCGATGCCGATCGCATCGGGTTTTTTTTGCCCGAAAGGCGACGGGCGTAAAGAATCAATTTGACGCCAAGTCCTTGAAAAGGCTAAAATTTCAGGCTTTCCGTTCGCTCAGGAAAAGATAACAAGGTTGAGTCCGCTGGAATCAGGGGCGGAACCGCCGTCAATTTGAGCGAGTATTTTTTTATTTAGGACATCATCATGAAAACCTTTTCCGCCAAACCCCAAGAGGTGAAGCGCGAGTGGTTCGTGATTGACGCAACGGACAAGGTCCTCGGACGTGTCGCCAGCGAAGTGGCACTCCGCCTGCGCGGCAAGCACAAACCCGAGTTCACTCCGCACGTCGACACGGGCGATTTCATCGTCGTCATCAACGCAGGCAAGCTGCGCGTGACCGGCAACAAGGCGCTGGACAAGACCTACTACCGTCACTCGACCTATCCGGGCGGTATCTACGAAACGAATTTCCAGAAGATGCAACAGCGTTTTCCGGGCCGCGCGCTCGAGAAGGCCGTCAAGGGCATGCTGCCCAAGGGTCCGCTCGGCTACGCAATGATCAAGAAGCTGAAGGTGTACGCAGATGGCAGCCATCCGCACTCCGCCCAGCAGCCCAAGGCACTCGAATTTTAAGGAACGGACATGATCGGTAACTACAACTACGGAACCGGCCGTCGCAAGAGTGCAGTGGCTCGCGTTTTCATCAAGGCAGGCAGCGGCAACATCGTTGTCAACGGCAAGCCGGCAGCGGAATACTTTTCCCGCGAAACCGGTCTGATGGTTATCCGTCAGCCGCTGGAACTCACCGGTAACACCGAGCGCTTCGACATCCTCGTCAACGTGCACGGCGGCGGCGAGTCCGGCCAGGCAGGTGCGGTTCGCCACGGCATCACCCGTGCGCTGATCGACTACGATGCAGCCCTGAAGGCAGATCTGTCCAAGGCAGGCTTCGTTACCCGTGACGCACGTGAAGTCGAGCGTAAGAAAGTCGGCCTGCGCAAAGCACGCCGCGCGAAGCAGTTCTCCAAGCGCTAATCTGCGTTTTCAGAACATCGAAAAGCCGCCAGGTTCGCGCCTGGCGGCTTTTTGCTTTTTGGTGCGCTGCAGTGATGAGGCAGGCACCGCTGTTAAAATTTCGGAATTCGTTTCAACCTCTTCAGCAAGGAACAGACATGATCAAGGTCGGCATCGTCGGCGGCACAGGTTACACGGGCGTGGAGTTGCTGCGCCTCCTGGCTGCGCATCCCCACGTTCAACTTACCGCCATCACGTCGCGCAAGGAAGATGGCATGCCGGTCGCCGACATGTTCCCCTCCTTGCGCGGCTTTGTCGACCTCGCCTTTTCCACGCCGGAGAAGGCAAAACTGACCGAGTGCGACGTGGTGTTCTTCGCGACGCCCCATGGCGTCGCGATGGCGCAGGCGCGCGAACTGCTCGCTGCCGGCGTGAAGGTGATCGACCTCGCCGCAGACTTCCGCCTCAAGGATCCGGCCGAGTTTGAAAAGTGGTACGGCATGCCGCATTCCTGCATCGACATACTGGAAGAGGCGGTGTACGGACTGCCTGAAGTGAACCGCGCGGCCATCCAGAAGGCCCGCGTGATCGGCCTGCCCGGATGCTATCCGACGTCGATGCAGCTCGGCTTCGCGCCGCTCCTCGCGCAGGGCAAGCCGCTGGTTCATGAGACCAGCCTGATTGCGGACTGCAAGTCGGGTGTGTCGGGTGCCGGGCGCAAGGCGGAGGTCCACACGCTGCTCGCAGAAGCTGCGGACAACTTCAAGGCATACGGAGTGAAGGGCCATCGCCACCTGCCGGAAACGACGCAAGGCCTGCAGGCGATCGCCGGCCGGAAGATTGCCTTGACCTTCGTGCCGCACCTGGTGCCGATGATCCGAGGTATTCACTCGACGCTTTACGCGAACATCCTTCCCGAAGCGCGTGACACCGACTTCCAGGCGTTGTACGAAAACCACTTCAAGGGCGAGAAATTCGTCGACGTCATGCCGGCGGGCAGCCATCCCGAAACCCGCTCGGTGCGCGCATCGAACAAGCTGCGCATCGCCGTGCACCGTCCGGATGGCGGCGACCAGCTGGTGATTCTCGTCGTCGAGGACAACCTGGTGAAAGGCGCGGCAGGGCAGGGCGTGCAGTGCATGAACATCATGTTCGGTATTGATGAATCAGCAGGATTGATGCACATTCCGGTATTGCCCTAAGCAACCGGAATCCGCATGACGCAATCGACATCGCCCTTCAACTCGATGAAGTTACGGCTCTGGCGGCGGCGCATGTCCGTGTCGTCGCCGAAGATGACGATCAGGACGCGCACGCCGTGGCCGACGCGGATCCTGATCGTTGTCCTTGCGGTGCTGGCCGGTGCCGCGGCAATGTGGCTTTACGGCGACGGCGGGTTCGCCCCGGTCACCCCGGACGACGCGCGAGCGCAACTGGCCCACTACCGGGAGCAACTCGACAAGGTCACCGCCGAGCGCGACCAGCTCTCGGCCACGGCCAATGCGGCCGAAAGCCAGCTGAACATCGAACGCTCGGCGCAGAAGCAGCTGGCGGCGCAGGTAAAGTCGCTCGAAGCAGACAACATGCGCCTCAAAGAGGACCTGGCGTTCTTCGAAAGCCTGTTGCCGAACGCGACCGGTCCGGCCGGTATTGCGATCCGGCGCTTGAAGATTGATCAAATAGCACCGAACCAGCTGCGCTACCGCTTGCTGATCATGCAAGGCGGCAAGGGGGATCGGCGTTTCGTTGGCAGTTTGCAACTCCTGGTGACAACTCTGCACGACGGCAAAAGTGCTATGATGACTTTCCCGGCAGTTCCTGCCGATCAGGATAAATTCAAGCTCAGCTTCATGCATTATCAGCGCGTGGAAGGGGTGCTTACCCTGCCCGAAGGTGCCGCGACGAAAATGGTCCAGGCACGCGTACTCGAGAACGGCCAGGTCCGCGCGCAACAAGCCGCGAATTTGTAAAAAGGAGAGCCAGCATGTTAGGCCGCAAGAACAAGGGCACGATCGACAGCCTCATCGGTATTTCGACCAAGATCGAGGGTAACGTACGTTTCCAGGGCGGTTTGCGCATCGATGGTCAGGTCAAGGGCAACGTCATTGGCGAAGGTGAGGAACCGTGCATGCTCGTCATCTCCGAGCATGCGAAGGTGGAAGGCGAAGTCCGGGCAGCGCACGTTGTCGTGAACGGCGAGATCGTTGGCCCGGTTTATTCTTCCGAGCTCCTTGAATTGCAGCCGCGCGCCCGCATAACAGGAGATGTGAACTACAAGGCGCTGGAAATGCATGGCGGTGCGTTGGTGGCGGGAAAGCTTACCCATGAACAGGTCGGCGAGCCGGTGTTGAAGCTCGCGCTGTCGAACACGTGATACCCGTCAAGCGTCTATAATTAAGCCATCGAAATTAGCAGGAGCCTGAAATGAATGCAGTGACCGAAATGCCCGATCCGATCGTCTTTACCGACAGCGCCGCAGCCAAGGTTGCACAACTGATCGAGGAAGAAGGTAATCCGGACCTGAAACTCCGCGTCTTCGTGCAGGGTGGCGGGTGTTCCGGTTTCCAGTACGGCTTCACGTTCGATGAAATCGTCAATGAAGACGACACGACGATGACCAAGAACGGCGTACAACTGCTGATCGACTCGATGAGCTACCAGTACCTCGTCGGCGCGGAAATCGATTACAAGGATGATCTCGAAGGCGCACAGTTCGTCATCAAGAACCCGAACGCCACCACCACTTGCGGTTGCGGATCGTCGTTCACCGCCTGAAGAAGTTATCCAGGATCAAGAAAAGCGCAGGTCAGCCTGCGCTTTTTTGTTTCTGACATCCGAATCTAGGCCGGATAGAGCGCTCCGAGAATACGCAATCCGCTCGCGCCGGTCACGCGGGGCAGATTGCCTGCCTTGCGTTCGCTGAATCGATGTGCGAGCCATGCAAAGGCGAGGGCTTCCACGTGGTTGGGTGAAATGCGGAGCGCGTCCGTGGACTGCACCCGGGCCTGATGCTTGCGGGCGTCAAGCGATTGCTGCAGGCGTTGCATCAGGTGGCTGTTGCACGCGCCGCCCCCGCAAACATAGACCGCAGCCGCATTGGCCGCATGCTTCGCCACCGCTTCCGCGATCGATTCTGCGGTGAATGCCGCAAGTGTTGCTTGCACGTCCTCAGGCGAAGCCGCCGTGTAGCCAGTCAGCTTGGCGGCGAGCCAATCGGCATGGAACAGGTCACGTCCGGTGCTTTTCGGCGGAGGCAAAGCGATATACGGCTCTGCCATCATCTCGGTCAGCAGCGCCGGGATTTCAGTGCCGCTTGCCGCCCATGCACCGCCCGCGTCGTACGGCTTGCCGAGATGCCGGCTGATCCACGCGTCCATCAGCACGTTGCCGGGCCCGGTATCGAAGCCGGTGATCCCGCGGCATCGATCCAGCACGCTGATATTCCCGATGCCGCCGATATTGGCGACGACCCGGACTTCCTCTGCATTCCCGAACACCGCTTGATGGAACGCCGGCACAAGCGGGGCTCCCTGTCCGCCCGCTGCAATGTCGCGGCTGCGGAAGTCGGCCACGACGTCGATCCCCGTCAGCTCGGCCAGCAGCGCGGGGTTACCGGTCTGCCATGTATAGCCCGATTCCGGGCGGTGGCGGATTGTCTGCCCGTGCGCCCCTACGGCATGGACGCTTTCTGCCGTTACCCCCGCGTTGGCAAGCAGGTCCGTTACACAAGCGGCATACACGTGGGCCAGCCCGTTCGCCGACAAGGCTTCCAGATGGATTTCATTCTCGCTCGGCGCCTGCAGTTTCAGCAGGTCCTCGCGCAGGGCTGGAGGGAAGGGCAGGTAGGCGGCGGCGATGGTCCGGATGGTGCCGTCCGGTGCAAATTCGGCCAATACGCCATCGACACCGTCGAGGCTGGTGCCGGACATGAGTCCGATGTATTGCTTGTTCTGTGGATCGGGCATAAAAAAACCGTTCAAGGGTTCATTGGATTGTACCGGCCCCTGAACGGTTGATCGCGATTTGATATGCGGAATTACTTCGATGCCAGCTTGATCCCGTTGTTTTGCGGATTCAGCAGCGCGAAGCGATGGCGCATTTCCTCGGCAACGGACTTGAAGCGCTGCAGGTCGGCTCCCGCCAGCGGCTGTGCACTGGGGATGCTGATCGACATCGGGTCGCGCGGCTCGTTGTTGACGCGGAACTCATAGTGCAGATGCGGGCCGGTGGACCAGCCGGTGCTGCCGACATAACCGATCACTTCGCCCTGGTTGACCTTCGCACCCTTGCGCATGCCGGCCGCGAAGCGGCTCATGTGGGCGTAGGCGGTCGAGTAATTGTTCCAGTGCTTGATCACGACCACATTGCCGTAGCCGCCCTGGGTGCCGGCGAAATCGATGACGCCATCGCCAGCCGCGCGGATAGGCGTGCCGGTGGGCGCGGCAAAATCGACGCCCTTGTGCTGTTTCCATTTCCCGGAAATCGGATGCACGCGCATGGAGAAGCCAGATGATACGCGGCTGAATTCCAGCGGCGATTTCAGGAAAGCCTTCTTGAGCGATTTGCCGTCGAAGGAGTAGTAGCCTCCGCCTTGCTTGCTGCCCGGTTCATCGAACCAGACCGACTGGTACTTGCTGGCGCCGTTGTAGAACTCGCCGGCCAGTACCCGCCCGGTGCGGACCAGTTCGCCGTGCTGCCAGAAGGTTTCGTAGACCACATTGAAGCGGTCCCCGCGGCGCAGGTCGGAAGCAAAGTCAATGTTGGTTGAAAACATGTCCACGATCTGCATCGCGATGCTGTCGGGGATCTGGGCAGTGTCGGTGGCCGCAAACAGCGAGGAGCGGATCTCGCCGGTCCGCATTTCGATGCGGCGTTCGACTGCGGCCGAGTCTTCCGATGCGGTAAAGCCGTTCGCTTCGCGCGCGATCACGAGATTGCGCACCGGCTGGCCGTTGCCCTCGCTCAGTGTCGCAGTCAGGCGTTGGAGCTGGCCTTCCTCGTTCGTCTGCGCCTGCACGCGGCGACCCGCCTTGAGCTTGAGCACGCCATAGGCCACGCGATCCGATTTGATGAAGTTCGCCGCCGCTTCGTCATTTACGCCCAGGCGCGACAACAGGGTCGCCAGCGTATCGCCGGGGCGGACCTTTTCTTCGCGGAGGTAGAGCTGTTCATCGGATTGCAGCTTTGCGATCTGCTCGGACAGGCTGGGTACGGCAAGTTCTTCGACGATGGATTTGACCGGCAGGTCGGCGGCATCGGGTGCCATCGGCGCGACACCGGCGGCACCGAAGGCGATCACGGCAAGGAAGATGGCCGATGCATAGACGACGCGCGTCTTGCGCGACGATGCGAAGAGTTGCTTGCTGCTCGAGCCCAGTCTCAGGATTTTGTCTGTAGTGAGCATGCAATAAGTTAAAATCTGCTGTTTTGACCGAGGGCGTTGCCAGAAATCGGATCAGCCGGCCGGCGAGGATGAGGCGCACAAAAAATGCACTTGTCATCCGCCGTAAGGCGATCGACATGCTTTCTGAAACTACCCGTGAGCTTGTAAGTAGTCATTGCGGACAAGCCGGCTTGGGGTGCAGCCGTGGAATCGAATGGCTGCGCGGTAGTCCCAGGCAGGTTGCGGTGCCGCGTTACAAGCTCCGCTTTTTCGACTTGCTGCGTTGCTGTGCTGCAAGGTTGAAAATGAGCAGGAATTATACCAAACACATGGTATTGAACTTTCACTGTCGCACCTTAATTTTCGTCAGCCCATGAACGACTCCCAGAAATTGCAAACGAACAATGCACCGGTCGAGCCGCTGCCCTTGTCGGACTCCGTGAAGGAAGCCCTGGCAGTGACCAAACGCGGTGTCGACGAACTGCTGATCGAAGCGGAATTCGCGCAAAAGCTGGCGCGCTCGGAAAAAACCGGCACGCCGCTTCGCATCAAACTCGGCCTCGACCCGACCGCACCCGATCTGCATCTCGGCCACACGGTCGTGTTGAACAAGATGCGCCAGCTGCAAAATCTGGGCCACAACGTTATCTTTCTGATCGGCGATTTCACCTCGATGATCGGCGATCCGTCCGGCCGCAATGCGACCCGTCCGCCGCTCACCCGCGAGCAGATTGAAGAGAACGCCAAAACCTACTTTGCGCAGGCCAGCCTCGTGCTCGATCCGGCACGCACCGAGATCCGTTACAACTCGGAATGGTGCGATCCCCTCGGCGCGCGCGGCATGATCCAGCTCGCTGCAAAATATACCGTTGCGCGCATGCTCGAACGTGACGATTTTACAAAGCGTTTCAAAGCCGGCACGCCCATTTCGGTGCACGAATTCCTGTATCCCTTGATGCAGGGTTACGACTCCGTCGCGCTGCAGTCCGACCTCGAGCTCGGCGGTACCGACCAGAAATTCAACCTGCTGGTCGGCCGCGAGCTGCAGAAGGATTACGGCCAGGAACCGCAGTGCATCCTGACCATGCCCTTGCTCGAAGGACTGGACGGCGTCGAGAAGATGTCGAAGTCCAAGAACAACTACGTCGGCATCACCGAGCCGGCCAATACGATGTTCGCCAAGCTGATGAGCATTTCCGACACGATGATGTGGCGCTACTACGAGCTGCTGTCGTTCCGCTCCATCGCTGAGATCGCGCAGTTCAAGAAGGATGTGGACGGCGGCCGCAACCCGCGCGACATCAAGGTGCTGCTGGCGCAGGAAATCGTCACGCGCTTCCACTCGCAGCAGGCTGCCGAAGACGCGCTTGCCGACTTCAACAACCGCGCCAGGGGCGGCATTCCGGACGACATTCCGGAAGTCAGCATCAGCGGCGCGCCGCTCGGCATCGGGCAGTTGCTCAAGCAGGCGAACCTGTGCGCTTCCTCGTCGGAAGCGCTGCGCATGGTGGAGCAGGGCGGTGTGCGCATCGATGGCGAGACGGTGAGCGACAAGGGATTGAAGGTCGAAGCCGGCACCTTCGTGCTGCAGGTCGGCAAGCGCAAGTTTGCCCGCGTCACGCTAGGATGATTGCGCTGCTGCAGCGGGTCCTGGAAGCGAAAGTCGTAGTCGACGGGGCAACCGTCGGCGCAGTCGGTCCGGGCCTGATGGTGCTCCTCTGTGCCGAGCGGAACGATACCGTCAAGGAAGCGGATGCCTTGCTGGCCAAGCTCCTGTCGTATCGCGTGTTCGCCGACGAGGCCGGAAAGATGAACCGCAGCATCGCCGACACGAGCGGCGGCTTGCTGCTGGTTCCGCAGTTCACGCTCGCCGCCGACACACAATCCGGCACGCGTCCGTCGTTCACGCCGGCGGCCGCTCCTGCAGAGGGGAAAAGGCTGTTCGATCATTTCGTGGCGCAGGCGCGCGCCAGGCATGCCGTCGTCGAAACGGGCGAGTTCGGCGCGCACATGCAGGTGTCGCTGACCAACGATGGTCCGGTCACCTTCTGGTTGCAGATCAAGCCGCAAAACATGAGCTGAATATACGCTGTGCATCACAACCCAACCACAAGGAGGCGTCGATGAAAATCTGGAGCGATTCATTCAAGGATGGTGCTGTCATTCCCGGCGAGTTTGCGTTCGGCGTGATCGATCCGAAGGCGCATGTCGCGCTGTCGTCCAACAAGAATCCGCATCTCGCATGGAGCGAGGTGCCGACCGGAACGAAGTCCTTCGCGCTGGTCTGCCATGACTACGACGTGCCCTCCCGTGGCGACGACGTCAACCAGGAAGGCAAGACCGTTCCGGCCGACCTGCCGCGCGTGGATTTTTTCCACTGGGTGATGGTCGACCTGCCACCCAACCTGAATGAGATTGCCGCCGGCCAGTACAGCAAGGAAGTCACGCCGCGCGGCAAGCCGGGGCCGGCCATCAGCGGCGGCCTGCCGGGACGCCACGGCGTCAACGACTACACCGGCTGGTTCGCCGGCGACAAGGACATGTCCGGCGATTACTTCGGCTATGACGGCCCGTGCCCGCCGTGGAACGATTCCATCGTGCACCACTACGTGTTCACCCTGTATGCGCTCGACGTCGAAGGACTGAAAGTCGAAGGCAAGTTCACCGGGCAGCAGGTGCGCGATGCGATGAAGGGGCACATCCTCGCGGAAGCGAAACTGACCGGAACCTATATCCTCAATCCGCAACTGGCCGGTTGAGAATCACTGGAGCATATGTGACTGAAATCCTGTTGATCCGCCACGGCGAAACGGCATGGAACGCCAGGAAGCGGCTGCAAGGCCATCTCGATATCCCGCTCAACGAGGAAGGCGAGCGCCAGGCAGCCGCACTTGGGCGCGCATTGCGCGAGCAGCCGCTGGATGCGATTTTTTCCAGCGACTTGCAACGCGCGCGGCAGACCGCGCAAGCGATTGCCGCGCCGCGTGGCATGGAAGTGCAGCTGGACCGCGGCCTGCGCGAGCGCTGCTACGGCGCGTTCGAGGGCATGCTGTACGGCGAGATCAGCCAGCGCTTTCCTGAAGCGTATGCGGCGTGGCAGGCGCGCGATATCGACGCGCGCTTTCCGCAGGGTGTGCATGTCGCCGAAACCCTGCGTGAATTCGCTCAGCGCGTGGTGAGCACGATCACTCGCATCGTGTCGGAGAACGCGTACCGGCGCGTTGCCATGGTGGCGCACGGCGGCGTGCTCGAATGCGCGTACCGCCATGCGCAAGGCCTCGGCTTTTCCCATGCGCGTGACTTCGACATCCTCAACGCCAGCGTCAACCGCTTCACCTGGGACGGCAGTGCGCTGCAGATCGCCCAGTGGGGCGACGTTGCGCACCTGCAGGAACTCGAGGCCGAAGCACTCGACGAAGTCGACCGCGGCTGAGCTTTCCCGCCGGACGGGCTAAAATAGCGGATTCCCGCGCAATTCCTCCAATCCCGTGAATATCGGTCCGCATATCCTTCGCAACAACGTGTTCGTCGCTCCCATGGCCGGAGTGACGGACCGGCCTTTCCGTCAGCTGTGCAAGCAGCTCGGCGCAGGCTATGCGGTGTCGGAAATGGCCGCGTCCGATCCGCGCCTGTGGGCCAGCGAGAAAACCGCGCGGCGCACCAACCACGACGGCGAGATGGAACCCAAGGCGGTGCAGATCGCCGGCGCCGATCCGGCCATTCTTGCGACGTGCGCGAAGTTCAATGTCGACCGCGGCGCGCAGATCATCGACATCAACATGGGATGTCCGGTCAAGAAAGTCTGCAACAGCTGGTGCGGTTCCGCACTCCTGCAGAACGAGAAACTCGTGGGTGAAATCCTCGATGCGGTCGTCTCCGCCGTCGATGTCCCGGTCACGCTGAAATTCCGCACCGGCTGGAACCGCGAGAACAAGAATGCGCTCACCATCGCGCGCATGGCGGAGCAAGCCGGCATCGCCATGCTGACCCTGCACGGACGCACGCGCGCCGACGGTTACAGCGGCGAAGCGGAATACGACACCATCGCGGCGGTCAAGGCGGCGGTTGCCATCCCCGTCGTCGCCAATGGCGACATCACGACGCCGGAGAAGGCCAGGTTTGTATTGCAGGTCACCGGCGCCGACGCCATCATGATCGGCCGCGCGGCACAGGGACGTCCCTGGATTTTCCGCGAGATCGACCATTACCTGCGCACCGGCGAACACCTCCCCGCGCCCTTCGTGAACGAGGTGCGCGCCCTGATGAGCGAGCACTTACAAGCGCACTACGCGTTCTATGGCGAGTACATGGGATTGCGCACGGCGCGCAAGCACATCGGCTGGTATGTGCGCGACCTGCCCGGAGGCGAAGCATTCCGGCAGCGCATGAACCGCCTTGAAAGCTGCGAAGAACAGCTGGCCGCGGTCGATGCCTTCTTTGAATCGCAAATTGCGCACGGCGAGCGGTTACAATACGGCCTTGCCGCGGAAAAGCTGGCTGCCTGACCCACTATAACAATACCCATCACAGCAATGAGCAAAGACAACATCCAGGACGTCGTCAAGAAGAGCCTTGAGAAGTACTTCAAGGACCTCGGCGAACAGCAACCTTCGAACGTCTATGAAATGGTGGTCTTTACCGTTGAGAAACCGATCCTGGAAGCGGTGATGGCGCGGGCCGACGGCAACCAGTCGCTGGCCGCGGAAATGCTGGGCATCAACCGCAATACCTTGCGCAAGAAACTGCAGCAGCACGGGCTGCTCTGAGCTTTGCGTGACCGATAACGAAAAAACAGTGCGCACCGGGAGGTCCGCACTGTTTTTTCGTTATCCATCACTATCGCAAGACCACCATCATGATCAAACAAGCGCTTATCTCGGTTTCCGACAAGACCGGTGTCCTCGATTTCGCCAAGGCCCTCGCGGCCCAGGGCGTCAACATCCTGTCCACCGGCGGCACGGCAAAACTGCTGGCTGACAATGGCGTGAAGGTGACGGAAGTCGCCGACTACACCGGTTTCCCCGAGATGCTCGACGGCCGCGTGAAGACCCTGCATCCGAAGGTGCACGGCGGCATCCTGGCCCGCCGCGACCTTCCCGAGCATGTCGCCGCGCTCGAGAAGCACGGCATCCCGACCATCGACATGGTGGTGGTGAACCTGTACCCGTTCCAGCAGACCGTCGCCAAGGACCAGTGCACGCTGGAAGATGCGATCGAGAACATCGACATCGGCGGCCCGACCATGCTGCGTTCCTCCGCCAAGAACCACAAGGATGTGGTGGTGATCTGCGACCCGGCCGACTATGGCCGCGTGCTGGACGAAATGAAGGCGAACCAGGGCGAGGTCAGCTATGACACCAAGTTCGCGCTCGCCAAGAAGGTGTTCGCGCACACCGCCCAATATGACGGCGCCATCACCAACTACCTGACCGCGCTCGGCGAAGACAAGCAGCACGCAACCCGCAGCGCCTATCCGCAGACGTTCAACCTGCACTTCGAGAAAGTCCAGGAAATGCGCTATGGCGAGAACCCGCACCAGTCCGCGGCGTTCTACCGCGACCTCGCGCCGGTGGCCGGCTCGCTCGCCAACTACAAGCAGCTGCAGGGCAAGGAACTCTCATACAACAACATCGCCGACGCCGACGCCGCCTGGGAGTGCGTCAAGACCTTCGATGAAACCGCCTGCGTGATCATCAAGCATGCGAATCCTTGCGGCGTGGCCGTCGGCGCGAACCCGCTCGAAGCCTACAGCAAGGCATTCCAGACCGACCCGACATCCGCCTTCGGCGGCATCATCGCCTTCAACCGCGAGCTGGACGGCAAGGCGGCCGAGGCCGTGGCCAAGCAGTTCGTCGAAGTCCTGATCGCGCCCGCGTTCACCGCCGAGGCGAAGCAAGTGTTCGCCGCCAAGCAGAATGTCCGCCTGCTCGAAATCCCGCTGGGCACTGCGGTCAATGCATACGACCTCAAGCGCGTCGGCGGCGGCCTGCTGCTGCAATCGCCGGATGCCAAGAATGTCGCCGTGGCCGAGCTGAAGGTCGTCACCAAGAAGCAGCCGACGCCGCAGCAGATGCAGGACCTGATGTTCGCATGGCGCGTCGCCAAGTTCGTGAAGTCGAACGCGATCGTTTTCTGCGGCAACGGCATGACGCTGGGTGTGGGCGCCGGCCAGATGAGCCGCGTCGATTCCGCGCGCATCGCATCCATCAAGGCGCAGAACGCCGGCCTGACGCTCGCCGGTTCGGCCGTGGCCTCGGATGCATTCTTCCCGTTCCGTGACGGTCTCGATGTCGTGGTCGATGCCGGCGCGACTTGCGTGATCCATCCGGGCGGTTCGATGCGCGACCAGGAAGTGATCGATGCGGCGGATGAGCGCGGCGTGGTGATGCTGTTTACGGGGACGCGTCACTTCCGGCATTGATTCACGCGCCCCGGCAAAACAGCCGTCATTCCGGCAAAAGCCGGAATCCAGCGACGTGAAACGGTGGTTGAACGACGCTGGATCCCGACTTTCGTCGGGATGACGGATTTGAATTTGAGCGAGTCGTACTTGGCATACGTTTATATCCTCGCCAGTGGCAGAAATGGCACGCTCTACATCGGAGTGACGAGCGACCTCGTCAGACGTGTTTACCAGCACAAGGCCAAGCTTGTCGAAGGTTTCACTTCCCGCTACAACATCGACAATTTGGTTTGGTTCGAACAATCCGATTCGATAGAATCAGCTATCGCCCGCGAAAAGCAACTCAAGGAATGGAAGCGAGCCTGGAAAATCGAACTGATCGAAAAGGCGAACCCGTACTGGAATACCTGTATGCCGGCCTCGTGTAAGCAATGAAAATCCTCGGCATCGACCCCGGCCTGCGCACCACGGGCTTCGGTCTCATCCAAAAGCATGGCAACAAGCTCAGCTACATCGCATCCGGCACCATCAAGACCCCGGACGCCGACCTCCCGCAGCGCCTGAAGGTGATTCTCTCCGGCGTCTCGGAAATCATCCGCACCTATTCACCCGATTGCGCGGCGATCGAAAAAGTCTTCGTGAACGTGAACCCGCAGTCCACGCTCCTGCTCGGGCAGGCGCGCGGCGCCGCGATCTGCGCGCTGGTCGGCGCCGATCTCGCGGTGGCCGAGTACACCGCGCTGCAGATCAAGAAGGCCGTCGTGGGACACGGCCAGGCGCAGAAGCATCAGATGCAGGACATGGTGCAGCGTTTGCTGGCCTTGTCCGGCACGCCGGGCACCGATGCCGCGGATGCACTCGGCGTGGCGATCTGCCATGCCCACAGCGGAGAGGCACTGTCTGCGCTCGGCGACCTTGCGCCGGCACTGACGAAAAAGGGCGTGCGGGTGCGCCGCGGCCGCCTGATCGGCTAAATCGGCTAGATGTGCTTCTCGGCCTTGCGGGCCGCGATCTCGAATCGGTTGTGCCAGTAGGCGTCCTTGCCGCGCAGTGCGGCCCAGGCGCTGGAAGCGAGATAGGCGAAGGGAAACACGATTCCCCAGCGAGCCGCCTGGCGCACATGCGCCAGCTCATGCACCAGCACGCGGGGTGACAATCCGTCATGCATCGCGATGACCACATGGCCGAGTGCCATTGCATTCATCACGCCGAAGGGATGGCGGCTCAGCATGGCGTCGGCGAACGGGCCGCGTGCGAGGATGGCGGGTGTGGAGCCGCGCACCAGACGCGCCTCGCCCCGGTACACGATCACCGGAAGCGCGAGCAGCAGCCCGAAGGCCGTGAGCGGCGATGCCCAGGCAATCCCAAGGCCGGTCCCCAACCAGGACAGTGGCCGCCGGATGAAGCGCCTGTTCAGCAATAGTTGGAGCAAGGTACGCATCTGCTTTGCACGCCGCAAACGGATGTCCCGAGGCTTGCCTTGCAAGCGTTCCGCGAGACATTCCGTGTCGGGAACGAAATGGTCGTTTAGAGCCTCTTTCATTGGAAAAAATCCTGCGCCGGCAAGCTTGCAATGTCCTGTATGATGCAGCTAACTTTTCTTGTCTTCGTTCATCATGATAGGCCGC
>NZ_DASRXF010000103.1:0-3626 GCF_035654295.1 Noviherbaspirillum sp.
ACCAAGTATGCAAGGCTGGAGGAGTATGGCAACACGTGAGGACACGATACACATCAGCGTCGACGATAACCGCATCGCCGGCACCATCGTCACGCCGGACATGCGCATGCCCGGCGTATTGTTCGTGCACGGCTGGGGCGGAAGCCAGGAGCAGTACCTGGCGCGCGCGCGCGAAGTGGCGGCGCTCGGCTGCGTCTGCCTGACCTTCGACCTGCGCGGCCATGCGGGCACGCTGCCGCAGCACGAGACCGTCACGCGCGAAAACAACCTGCACGACGTGCTGGCCGCCTATGACGTGCTGGCCAGCCATCGTGCCGTCGATCCCTCATCCATCGCCATTGTCGGCAGCAGCTACGGCGGCTATCTCGGGGCGATCCTGACCGCGCTGCGCCCGGTGCGCTGGCTGGCGCTGCGCGTGCCGGCGCTGTACATGGACAACGGATGGGGACTGCCGAAGCGGCAGCTGCACAAGGAACAGGATCTTGCCTCCTACCGGCGCAGCCTGGTGCGTCCCGAGGACAACCGCGCGCTGCGCGCGTGCGCGGAATTCAAGGGCGATGTGCTGCTGGTCGAATCCGAACGCGACGCAACCATTCCGCACGAGGTGATCTGCAGCTATCGGGACGCGTGCGTGAATGCGCATTCGCTGACCTACCGGATCATCAGCGGCGCGGACCACGGCCTGTCGGAAGAGCGCTGGCAGCGCGCCTATACCGCGCTGCTGGTCAGCTGGATGACGGAGATGGTGCTCGGGGCGCGCCAGGGAAGCGAGGCGGCCCAGTCGAGCACAATGCCCGGCAATACGATGCCGGAGGCGCCGCCGACGCCCGCTTGATGGTGAAGACGGCGGCGCGGGCACGCTTACGGCGATGCCGGATCGTCCGGGTCGGGATCGGACGGACGCAGCTTCTGCATGTCCTCCCGGCTGACGCGATGCGGGCGGTGCGGGTCTTCTTGCGGCTCGTCCTCGGGCAGGATGTGCTGGTCGCCAGACTGCTTCTGCTGCATCTCGAAGCGGTCCGCCGCCTGCTGGCTGGTGCGGTTGGGCTTGGTGGTTC
The DNA here is from genome assembly GCF_035654295.1 of Noviherbaspirillum sp. GTDB lineage: Bacteria > Pseudomonadota > Gammaproteobacteria > Burkholderiales > Burkholderiaceae_D > Noviherbaspirillum. The sequence goes on from NZ_DASRXF010000103.1 coordinate 1,059, forward strand.
TCATCGCGAACTCCTTTCCTTGGCGTGATGAAACGTGCCGATGCGGGATCGGTCGCATGGAACGGTTAGAAGCCGCACGCCCGGGTGAGTTCAGCCATTCTCCTGCCGGTTCAGCTTGTCCTGCTCGACCTCGACGCGCAGGATGTTGAATCCGCCATCGTAGTAGCCGCGGCTTTCCGCCACTTCGCGCGCTTCGCGGGTGCTCAGGAAATGCCAGGCGAGGGATTGGTCGTCGGTCAGCGAAACGTCATCCGCAAAGGGATACAGGTAGCCGTCGGGAGTCTTGACGATATAGGCGTGCATGCGTCCTCCTGGTGGTTGTCCGATTGGATGTCTGATTTTCCCGGCGGAATCCGCGCCGGCGGGTGCGCTTTTTCCAGTGTAGTCCAGCCGGCGCGCTGCCGCAGAAGGCGTTACTGCACCTGGCGCCGCGGCAGCCGGGCTTCGAATACCGCGCCGCCGTTGTCGGCGGCGGCAATATCGACGTCGCCGCCGTGGGTCCGGAAGATCTCGCGGGCGATGAAGAGTTCGAGGCCGAGATTGGCAGGAGGATTGTTGTCGGGATTGGCGCCGGCGATGGCGAGCTGGGCGATGGGATCGAACAGGGTGCGCAGCGTTTCGGCGGTGGCGGTCGACTGCGCGCATTCGACGCGGAAGGTGATGGCCTCGCCGGTGCCGGTTGCGGTAAACAGGATCGGCATTCCCCGCGCACCGTTGCGTGCGGCGCAGTCCAGCAGGTTGCGCAGCGCCTGGCGCAGGCGCGCGGCATCCGCTGCGCCGTCGAGCTCGCCCTCGCCATGGAAGCGGAACTCGCAGCGCGCATGTTCGGCGCGCGCGTCCTCGAGCGCGTCGCGGCAGGCGGCACCGATGTCGGCCGGCTTTGTCGCGATCGCCATGGTCTTGCCCAGGCGCGAGCGGGCAAAGTCGAGCACATCCCGCACCATGCCCTCCATCGTGCCCGCGCAACGGCTGATGCGCGTAACCGCTTCGCGCTTGCGCTCTTCGGTGACGTCGGTGCGGGCGAGGTACTGGCAGGTCATGTGGATGGCACTGAGGGGGGTGCGCAGGTCATGGCCGAGCATGCCGAGGAACAGCGAACGCGTGCGCTCCACCTGCAGCGCGTGCTGGGCGATGGTTTCGCCGACGGCAAAATCGATCGCTTCGTGGAAGCGTTGCAGTTCGCCAAGCGCTTCCGGGTCCGACATCTGCCATGCCGCGGGGACGACGCTGCGCAACAGCCGCAAGGCTTCGCCCACCTGCTGGACACTGAAATCGGGTGCGGCGCGCAGTGTGGTGCGGACCGTGACGACGGCCGACGAAGTCGCTGCCGTGGCGCCGGACTCGATGTCGGCGGCAACGGCCATCAGGATCTGCTTCGCCTGCCCTTCCAGTGGAGATGCGGCGGGATGCGCCGCGGCTTTCCATGCGGCGATGATCCGGTCGATGTTGTCGATGATGAAGGTCGGCAGTCTCATCGTGTGATGCCGGAGTTCCGGCCATGCAACGGCAAGCGGCCATTGTACCGCCGTTTTCCGGTGCACGATGCGTATGGGCAGCCTTTCAGCAACGCAATCCACATCAATTCACGATTGATTGCCCATGCTCAAAACAGTGTCCGCGCTGCCCTGCACCATACGGCCATGTGTGCTAACGATAAAGAGGACAATGCCTGCAATTTCGCTGACATGGATCAAACCCGCGCGACGCGCTGTCTGCGCCGCCCTCCTGCTGCCCCTGTGCAATCCCGCGCTCGCCTTCGATTTCGAGGACGTGGCCGCGAGGGCAAAACGGCTGGCATCGACCGCCTATGCAAAACCGGCGAAGAATGTGTCGAAGGCGCTCGCCAATCTTGATTACGACCAGTATCGCGACATCCGCTTCGACCCGTCCAAGTCCTGGTGGCGCAGTGCGAAGCTGCCCTTCGAACTTGCGTTCTTCCACCAGGGGCGCAGCTTCGATACGCCGGTGCGCGTGCATGAGATCGTCGGCAAGAATGTGCATGAGATCCGCTTCGATCCCAAGTCTTTCGACTATGGCGCAAACGAACTTTCGCCGAAGGATCTTGCCGGACTGGGATTTGCCGGTTTCCGCGTGCACTATCCGGTGAACACGCCGAAGTACAAGGATGAGGTGCTGGTCTTCCTTGGCGCGAGCTATTTCCGCGCGGTGGGGAAGGGCCAGTTGTACGGCCTGTCGGCACGCGGGCTGGCGATCGATACCGCGCTCAGCTCAGGCGAGGAATTTCCGCAGTTCACCGAGTTCTGGGTGGAACGCCCGGCGCCCGGATCGAAGGAACTCACCCTCTACGCCCTGCTCAACTCGCCGCGCGTGGCCGGCGCCTACCGCTTCACGCTGAGGCCGGGGGTAGATACGGCGATCGACGTGAAGGCGCAGCTCTACCTGCGCGAAAACGTGACGAAGCTGGGTATCGCGCCGCTGACCAGCATGTATTTCTTCGGCGAGAACCAGCGTCCGCAGGTCGAGGATTACCGTCCGGAAGTGCACGATTCCGACGGATTGGCGGTGCAGTCGGGAACCGGCGAGTGGATCTGGCGTCCATTGATCAAC